>CANIFM010000034.1 GCA_947466955.1 Bacteroidota bacterium | reverse complement strand
CACTTCCAATACCTACTTTCCCATAGCCCCGATGGAAGGGAAAATCCCGAGCTTTTTAGCGAGGATTTGGAATGACAGCGGGAAATAGCTCCAAAAAAAATTGCGATAATTGGACAAAGTTGAAAAAGATTAACAAATGTTAACAAAATAGATTTCTGCGAACCATAATAAATTGTATTTTTACGTTTCAAAATTTAAAAAAATAAATGGGTAAAATCATTGCTATTGCCAATCAAAAAGGGGGCGTTGGAAAAACAACAACTTCGATAAATTTAGCGGCTTCTTTAGGCGTTTTAGAAAAAAAAGTTTTACTTATTGACGCTGATCCTCAAGCAAATTCAAGTTCTGGGTTGGGAATTGACGTTGAAAATATTATAATTGGAACGTATCAAATTTTAGAGCACAGCAACACTCCTGAAGAAGCGATTATAACTTGTTCGGCTCCAAATGTGGATATAATTCCCGCGCATATTGACCTTGTTGCCATCGAAATTGAGTTGGTTGATAAGGAAAATAGAGAATATATGTTGAAAGAGGCGTTGAAAAGCATCAAAGACAAATACGATTATATTTTGATTGATTGCGCGCCATCATTGGGTTTGTTGACATTAAATGCGTTGACGGCAGCTGATTCGGTGATTATTCCAATTCAGTGTGAATATTTTGCTTTGGAAGGTTTGGGAAAATTATTGAATACGATAAAAAGCGTTCAGAAAATTCACAATCCCGATTTAGATATTGAAGGTTTATTATTGACGATGTTTGATTCTCGTTTGCGCCTGTCAAACCAGGTGGTTGAAGAGGTTCAAAAACATTTTAACGATATGGTTTTTGAAACTATAATTCAGAGAAATGTGAAGTTGAGTGAAGCTCCGAGTTTTGGTGAAAGCATTATAAATTATGACGCAACGAGCAAAGGGGCGACAAATTATTTGCGATTAGCGGAAGAAATTATTAAGAAAAATAGTAATTAATTTATGGCACAAGCGATAAAAAAACAAGCGTTAGGAAGAGGATTGTCTGCTTTATTGAAAGATCCAGAAAACGATATTAAGTCGGTTAATGATAAAAATGCAGATAAAGTTGTAGGAAATATTGTCGAGTTAGAAATTGATGCTATCGAGATAAATCCTTTTCAGCCAAGAAGTAATTTCAATGAAGAATCTTTGAAAGAACTGGCAACTTCTATTAAGGAATTAGGTGTTATTCAACCGATTACGGTTCGGAAAACGGACTTTAATAAATACCAATTAATTTCTGGAGAGCGAAGATTACGTGCTTCAAAATTGGCAGGATTGAATGTGGTTCCCGCTTATATTAGAATTGCGAACGACAATGAATCGCTAACGATGGCTTTGGTAGAAAATATCCAAAGGCACGATTTAGATCCTATTGAAATTGCGTTGTCGTACCAAAGATTGATTGACGAAATTCAATTGACGCAAGAGCAAATGAGTGAGCGCGTGGGGAAAAAGCGTTCTACGATTGCAAATTATTTGAGATTATTGAAATTAGACCCAATTATTCAAACGGGAATTCGTGACGGATTTATATCTATGGGTCACGGTCGTGCGATTATAAATATTGAAAATCAAGATGTTCAAACTGATATTTACCAAAAAATTGTAAGCCAAAATCTTTCTGTTAGAGAGACCGAAGCATTGGTAAAAAACTATCAAGAAAGTTTGAAACCTAAAACTGCACCTAAAGCAAAAACAGCGACTTTTGCTGTAGCTGAGGAGGCAAACAAAGCTATTACAGAGTATTTTGGTGCTAAAGTAGATGTGAAAATTGCTGGAAATGGCAAAGGAAAAATTACAATTCCATTTCATTCTGAAGAAGATTTCAATAGAATTATCAAATTAATAAAAGGGTAGTGCTAAAATTCTATTCCATATTTTTAATTGGGTTCTTAATTGGAACAACTTCGCTTTTTGCTCAAGCTAAAAAAGTGGAGATTTTGGTTGCAAAAGATACTTTAAAATTAAAATACAAAGAAATAAATCCTTTGGCTCCTGCAAAAGCGGCATTTTATTCTGCTATTTTACCAGGATTGGGGCAAGTTTATAATAAAAAATATTGGAAAATTCCATTGATTTATGGAGGAATTGGAGCAGGATTATATTATTACTCTGTAAATAACACCAAATATAATAGTTACAGAAATGCCTATAAACGTAGATTAGAGGGCTATCACGATGATGATTTTCAATATTTAGACGATTCGAGATTGATTGCTGGACAACAGTTTTATCAACGAAATAGAGATATGTCGGTTTTAGTAACCGTTGGTTTTTATCTATTAAATATTATAGATGCTAATATTGATGCGCATTTGATGCAATTCAATGTGAATGATAAATTGTCGGTACGTCCAGAACTTTATGAAAATGAAATCAATTACAAGCAAAATTTAGGATTGACTTTAAACTATCATTTTTAATGAAAATTGCACTTTTAGGTTACGGAAAAATGGGGCAAGTGATTGAAAAAATTGCGTTGCAACGCGGACACGAAATTATGTTGCGTAAATCTATTGAAGATTCCTTTGACGGACTTGAAAATGCTGATGTTGCGATAGATTTTAGTGCGCCAGATGCTGCTGTTGCAAATATATCGTCTGCTTTAAAACTTGGAATCCCAGTAATTTCTGGAACTACAGGTTGGTTGAGCGAATATGAAAATATGGTGCAACTTTGCAAAGAAAAAAATACTGCTTTTATTAGTAGTTCAAATTTTAGTTTGGGTGTCAATATTTTCTTTGAATTGAACGAATATTTGGCAAAAATTATGTCAAAATTTGATGCGTATAAAGTTGGAATTGAAGAAATTCATCACACACAAAAATTAGATTCGCCAAGTGGAACAGCTATTTCATTGGCAAACGGAATCATAAAAAACAGTAATTATGAAAATTGGACTTTGGAAAATCCAATGTCAAATGATATAGTAATTGATGCCAAAAGAATAGAAAATGTTCCTGGCACACACACCGTTTCCTATAATTCAGATGTTGATTTGATTGAAATAAAACATTTGGCACACAATAGAGAAGGATTTGCCTTGGGCGCAGTAATTGCCGCAGAATGGATCTTAGGTAAAAAAGGAGTTTTCACAATGAAAGATGTATTAAATATTGGTAATTCGGTTATTCGTTAATTCGGTTATCTATCATAAACTTTAAAATAAAATAGTATGACACTAATTCAATGGTTTGTATTTTTCTTGATAGTTCAAGTAATTCACTTTTTAGGAACTTGGAAATTGTATGAAGCCGCAGGTAGAAAAAAATGGGAAGCGGCAATTCCAGTTTACAACGCAATTGTTTTGATGAAAATCATAAACCGTTCGCCTTGGTGGACGATATTATTGTTTGTTCCAGTTGTAAATCTAATTATGTTTCCAGTAGTTTGGGTAGAAACTTTGAGAAGTTTTGGAAAAAACTCAACATTGGATACTCTTTTGGGAGTATTGACATTAGGTTTTTATATTTATTATATCAACTACACTCAAAAATTAGTTTACATCAATAATAGAAGTTTAGAGCCTACAAACAAAACGGCAGACACTATTAGTTCGTTACTCTTTGCAATAGTTGTGGCAACTTTGGTTCACACGTATGTAATGCAACCTTACACAATTCCAACTTCTTCCTTGGAAAAATCATTATTAGTTGGTGACTTTTTATTTGTGAGTAAATTCCATTATGGAGCAAGAACGCCAATGACGCCAATTGCTGCGCCGATGGTTCACGATACTTTGCCGCTATTAAATGTAAAATCTTATTTAAGATATCCACAACTACCCTATTTCCGATTTTTCGCAATGCAAGAAGTCAACAGAACCGACATTGTAGTTTTCAACTGGCCTGCGGATACTTTATTTAATATGTACAAAGCTGCAGATAAAAGGTATGATAAACCAATCGATAAAAAGACCAATTATGTAAAACGTTGCGTTGGAATTCCGGGTGATAGTTTGTCCATAAAAGATGGGATTGTTTACATTAATGGAAAAATTATGCCGATGCCAGAAAGAGCAAAACCTCAATATTCCTATACTGTAACAACCGATGGAACTGGTTTTGACCAAACGTATATTACTAAAGAATTAAATATCACTGATGGTGTGTACCAAAGCTCTCAAAATACCTTTTATTTCAGAGCGTTAACTGAAGAATCCGCCAATCGTTTGCGTTTAAATCCGATAGTAAAAAGTGTAATTCGTAATATTTCACACGAAGCAGAAGCAGCAATATTCCCATATAATACAAAATGGAATTTGGATAATTTTGGTCCGATTTACATTCCTAAAAAAGGAGTTACAGTTGCCTTAAATTCAAAAAGTTTACCTTTTTATAAAACGATTATTCGTGAATATGAAAAAAACGATTTAAAAGTAACGGGTAATGAAATTAGAATAAATGGACAAATTGCGACTACTTATACTTTCAAACAAGATTATTATTGGATGATGGGAGACAACCGTCACAACTCACTGGACGCTAGATATTTTGGATATACACCAGAAGATCATATCGTAGGAAAACCAGTATTTATTTGGATGAGTTTGGATCCAAATGGAAAAGGCTTCAACAAAATTCGTTGGGATAGAGTTTTCACAACCGTTAGCGGCGATGGGCAACCACAATCGTATTTCAAATATTTCTTATTAGCATTAATTGCGTATTTTGGAATTAGTTATTTTGTTAGAAGGAGAAAAGAGAATAAAAATTAGTCAAATGTTGCAAAGTCGAAAGTCTTAAAGTCTGTTATGAATACAACTATTTGACTTTCGACATTATGACATTAAAAACTTTTGACAAATATGAACACTTTAATCCTTCCCACCTATTTCCCTTCAATAAGTAATTTTGCGGCTATAGCGAAGGCGGATTCAATTGTGTTTGAAGTTGAAGATAATTTTCAGAAGCAAACCAACAGAAACCGAACATATATTTATAGTCCAAATGGAATTTTGATGTTGAATATTCCTGTAAAACACAGTAAAGAAAGGCATCAGAAGACGAAAGAAATCAAACTTGAAACAGCTTTCGATTGGCAAAAACAGCATTTTAAATCTCTTGAAGCGGCGTACAGAACATCCCCTTTTTTTGAGTATTTTGAAGATGCATTACAACCTATTTTTACTAAAAAACATACTTTTTTAATTGATTTAAATTTTGAAACAATCGCTATTGTTTCAAAATGCTTGGGTATGAAATTAGAAATTGAAAAAACTACTGAATATTTTCACGAAGCTACCAATTGTATCGATTATAGAAATTTAGCAGACGGGAAAAAAGACTCTTCTTCTTTTAATTCTTACACCCAAGTATTTGGAGACAAACACGGATTTATTAATAATTTAAGTATTTTGGATTTACTTTTTAATGAAGGTAGATTTGCTTTAGATTATTTGAAAGAGCAGGGAATATAAATTAATCCATTGCTAATCTTGCAATTACAGGACTATGATCGGAATTTATAAATTCAGGAAAACTCGTAAAATTTTTGACTTTCATCACTTTGTCAGCAAAAATATAATCGATACGTGCCGGATAGTATTTGAAATTATAGGTTTGTCCAAAACCTGAACCTGCTTCTTCAAAACAGTCATTTAAAGAACCTTTTATACTTCGATAAACATAGGAATAAGGACTGTTATTCATATCACCACAAATGATAATTGGATATTCACATTCTTTTTTGTGGTTCATCAAAATTTCCGCCTGTTGCTGTTGTTTTTTAAATGCTTTACTGATTCTAATAATCAAAACTTGCGATTTATCTTGGTTGATTCCGTCAATGTTTTCAGAAATTTCATTTACATCAGGTGATATTTTTATGGATTGCAAATGCATATTATAAACCCTAATAATGTCTTTTCCTTTTTTTATATCAGCAAAAATGGCATTATTATTAGAATTTGGAAACACTAAATTTCCTTCGTCAATAATTGGATATTTAGAAAAAATGGCTTGCCCTGTTTTAATTTTTTTGCCTTGCATAAAAACATATTTATAAGGATAAATCTTCAAATCTAATTTGGCTGCTGTTGAAAATTCTTGAATACAAAGAATATCAGGATTTTGCTCGTTTATAAAATCCAAAATTTCGTCGGGAACATTATCGTCGTTCAACCATTTGAATAAATTAAACAAGCGCACATTATAACTCATTACCACAAAATCTTTTTCTTCTTTAGGTAAATCTGTAGATGAAAATTTATAGAATTTATTGATAAATGTAATTCCCATCAGCAAAACCAATGCGGGTAAGATTATTTGTCGTTTGAGTTGGATGCCCCAATAAATAAAGAAAAGCCCATTCAGAATTAAAAATAATGGCAAAAGCAAGGTTAATGCTGACAAAACTGGGAATAATTTGGGAGCTAAAAACGGTAAAACATAAGCAATGAAAGTCAATATAGCCAAAACTATATTGATAAAAAACACCACTTTATTAAACCAAGAAAGCTTTTTCATATTAATACTTATTTCTGCAAACTGATGCTGAGCTTTGAAAACTGAACACTACAAACTGAATACTTATTTCCCTGCTTTAAACAGGAATTCTTTTTCTTCTTTTGTTAAACTATCATAACCTGATTGGCTAATTTTATCTAAAATTTCGTCAATTTGTTGCTGCCCTTTATCTTTTGTGACAATTTTAGAAACCTTTTTTGCTACTGGAGCTTTATAATTTCTAAGTACTTTTTTGAATGGCATTGTCTTTTTTCCGCTGAATATACTTGAAAAAAAGTCTAAAATTGAAGTGAACCATCCACAAATATCAGATCCATTCTTCAATAATTGAGTGTAAATATAACCAAAAAAAGCACCACCAATATGCGATAAATGTCCGCCTGTATTTTCCATTGGCAATTGAAACAAATCAATTACAATTAAAACCAAAGCAATGTGCCATAATTTTACATTTCCAAAAAATAGCAATCTAATTTCCATCAAAGGAGAATAGGAAACTGTTGCGAAAAGAATTGCCATTACTGATGCAGAGGCGCCAACCAAAGACGTATTCACATTTGCCAAAGCAGGAAAAAACATATAACTCAGCATATAAATACCGCCCGCAAATAGCGAACCGACAAAATACAAACTCAACAATTGCTTTTGATTGAAGAATATCAAGAATAATCTTCCTGCAAAATTCAACATCAACAGATTAAAAAGAATGTGAAAAATTCCAAAATGGAAAAAGGCATACGAAAAAATTGTCCAAGGTTTCCAGAGTAAATCCAATGGATTTGAAGACAAACTCACATAATTGAGATAATCAATATTGACTTTAAACAAAGGCAAAACACCAAATACAATACTTGGAATAGCAAAAAAAGCAATGTTCCAAAATATCAATTTCGTTACAACATCACCAATTTTTAATTGCAATTTCAAATCTTCAATTATACTCATTTATTTATTTTTTTACTGAACACTACAAACTGATTACTGATTACTGGCTAATTCCAACGATTTGAATTAAACTGATTTTTTTTCCAATACCAAACCATTAAAAATCCGAACAATGCGCCACCAACGTGAGCAAAATGAGCAATTCCACCGCCAAAAACAGAAAATCCAGTAACACCTGAAAACAAATCTAAACCAACAATTATAGGCACAAAATATTTAGCTTTTATTGGAATTGGAATAAACATCAAAGCCAATTCAGCATTTGGAAACATAAAGGCAAAAGCAACCAAAACCCCATAAATAGCACCCGAAGCACCAACTGCTGGCGTCATAAATGCAGACGTAAAACTCTCAAAACCCGATTTTGATAAAATCTCTGTCCATCTTGAATCGTACTTACCTTCACCCAAAACCTGTAAAATTTCTGATTTCTGAATTCCATTTGCTAAAAGCGTATTCATTCCATCGTGGAAGAAAAAATAATTGGAAAGAATATGAATAAATGCTGCACCTAATCCACAAGAAATATAGAAAAACAAGAATTTTTTCGCACCCCACATTTGCTCTAAAGCAGTTCCAAAGGAAAATAAAGCAAACATATTAAAGAAAATATGCATTAAATTTCCGTGCATAAACATATGCGTCAACGGCTGCCAGTACTTAAAATCTGGGTTTTCAGGATAATATAAAGACAAGTATTTATAGGCAACATCGCCTAAAATTTGTGTCCCAATAAAAAAGATAATATTAATGATGATTAATTGCTTAACCGTTTCGGTTACGTTTCTCATAGTGCGAATTTTTTGTCTAAATCTTCCACACGCATCGTGATGAAAGTAGGTTTTTGAAATGGGGAAACATTGGGTTCTTTGCAAGCAAAAAGCCCGTTTACTAAATTTTCTTGTTCTTTTTCTGTTAAATAAGTTCCTGTTTTTACAGCTAAACTTTTTGCCATTGATTTGGCAATACTATCATTTTGGCTGAAACTACTTTCGGGAATTCCGTCTTGCAAATCGCTCAATAACTGTTCTAAAACTATCGAAACTTCACTTTCTGTAACATTAATTGGCAAACCAGAAATTACCACGTGATCGTCATTTGTAGCTTCAAAAACAAAGCCAGTATTGACCAATGAAAGTTGTAATTCTGAAATTAATTTCATTTCGCTTGACGAAAAAAACAAATTTAACGGGAATAATAATTGTTGGCTTGAAGCCTGATGTACCGTCATATTTGTAAGAAATTGCTCGTACAAAACCCGTTGATGCGCCCGCTGTTGATCTACAATAACCATCCCAGATTTAATAGGATTTACAATGTATTTCTTATGAATTTGATACGTTTTATTGGTAGCTTGTTCGATTTCATTTTCATTAAATAGCGATCCCGTTACTTCATCACTTTCAAATTCAATATTACCAATTTCCTCTGTATCTTGTTTTAAACCAACATATAAACTTTCCCAATTTGCCGTATTTTCAGTTTTGCGATAGGTCGTAAAATGTTTGTTTGGAGTTTCATCAGAAAACGGATTAAAAGCGCCATCAACTTGAATAGTTGGAGTCGAAGCTTCTTGATTTTTATAATTATAAGGTGTATCTAAATTAGAATCTCTATCAAAATCCAAAATTGGAGCTACATTAAATTGTCCTAAACTGTGTTTTATTGCAGAGCGCAAAATAGCATAAAGTGCGTGTTCATCATCAAATTTAATTTCAGTTTTTGTGGGATGAATATTGATATCAATCGTATTTGGAGGCACATTTAAATACAAGAAATAACTTGGCTGCGCACCATCTTTCAACAATCCTTCATAAGCCGCCATAACAGCGTGGTGCAAATAGCCACTTTTTATAAAACGATCGTTCACAAAGAAAAACTGTTCGCCACGATTTTTCTTAGCAAATTCGGGCTTACTCACAAATCCTTGAATGCTTACAATTTCTGTTTCTTCTTGAACAGGAACTAATTTTTCATTAGTTTTACCCGAAAAAATATTTACAATTCGCTGTCTCGAATTCGATTGTGGCAAATTAAATAAATCACTTCCATTGTGATAATATGTAAAATGAATATTGGGATGTGCCAAAGCCACGCGTTGAAATTCATCAACAATATGGCGGTGTTCCACAGTTTCCGATTTCAAGAAATTGCGACGAGCGGGAATATTAAAAAATAAATTCTTAACCGAAAAAGAAGTTCCTTTTGGCAAAAC
The DNA here is from genome assembly GCA_947466955.1 of Bacteroidota bacterium. Lineage (GTDB taxonomy): Bacteria > Bacteroidota > Bacteroidia > Flavobacteriales > Flavobacteriaceae > Flavobacterium. The sequence goes on along the minus strand of CANIFM010000034.1, from coordinate 8,090 downwards.
AGCAACATCTTGAGATACAAATTTGCTGCCTTCAATAACAATGTGCGTTCCCAATTCTTCTTGATCTTGCTTGGTTTTCATTTCCACGTGAGCAATAGCGGCAATTGACGCCAAAGCTTCCCCACGAAATCCTTTGGTATGCAATGAAAATAAATCTTCGGCTTGACGAATTTTGGAAGTTGCGTGGCGCTCAAAACACAAACGTGCATCGGTAACACTCATTCCAAGTCCATTATCAATAACTTGAACTAATGATTTTCCAGCATCTTTTATGATTAATTTAATGTCGGTTGCTTTAGCATCAACTGCATTTTCAAGTAATTCTTTGACAACCGAAGCAGGTCTTTGAACAACTTCACCTGCGGCAATTTGATTGGCAACGTGATCTGGAAGTAATTGAATGATACTCGACATTAAAAAAAATGTTTGTTAATTGTTAAAACCTGAATTTACAAATTTAACGAATTTCTATTGGGTTTTCATATCAAATTTATAAAAACATTGTTTCAATTAATTAATTATACATTACAACATTTTTTTGAGAATCGCTATTACATACATTTATATATAGTTATCAAAACTAAGTCATAATTTAGTAAACCTTCAATTACAAAATAGTTTCAGATTTTTTTTTATAATAAATAATCTTTATCTTTACTCATATAAATTTGAAACTAACAATTAAAACGTAATATCATGGCAAAGAGTCAAGACGCAAAAAAAACACAAAAAAAGGAACCTTTGAAAACCGCTAAGGAAAAAAAAGAGGAGAAAAGAGAAAAGAAAAACAGTCCTAAAAGAGATTAAATAAATAACCCTTTCGATTTTGAAATCTGAAAGGGTTACTTTTTAAATAAACATATTATGCCCAATACAACAACTTATACTTTGTTTTTTAACCGTGTAAAGGAAAGCATTTCTGACGGAACTTTTGCCAAACTTACCATGGCAAAGACAATCGGAAACACTCAGTTAATGAATATTTACATTCGAACAAATGTGGATGAAATTCAGCTAAAACTGGCTTTGACTTTCAAATTTCAAACGGAAGAAGAAGTAAAGATTTTACCAATTGAAGAAGGTTTGAATGAACTAATTCCATACATCAATAATCCTTTTATGTCGGCTTTGCTTTTTACAACCGAGGCGGATGTTACGATGAAATTAAATAAAAAAAGAGTGGCGAATATTACTGAGCAAGCACCAACATTCAAAAATGCAGATCCGATTTTATTGGAATATTTGTCCGGAAAATAACAGGGAAATCACCACTGATTCACAGATTAATACGTTGAGAAAATTGAACCGCAAATTCGTAAATTAAATACAAAAATAAACACAGATTTCACAGATTTTCACAGATTAAAAATACTTACTATTCCCTTTGTGCCTTTTGAAATCTTTGTTCCTTTTGTGGTAAAAACTATAAATTATCAGGAAATATTTTGCCAGGATTTAAAATTCCATTGGGATCAAAAATAGATTTTATGCCTTTCATTAATTGCAATTGTGTTTGACTAAAAGCAATATCCATATAGTTTTTTTGAACGTAACCAATTCCGTGTTCACCAGACAAAGTACCTTTTAAAGAAACGGTCAACTCAAAAATTTCACGAATTCCTTTGGTAACTTCTGTATTCCAATTTTCATCTGTCATATCGCCTTTGATGATGTTCACGTGTAAATTTCCATCCCCAGCATGACCGTAACAAACCGATTTAAATCCGTATTTTGCTCCTATTTCTTTAATTCCAAATAGTAATTTTGGCAATTCATACCTTGGAACAACGGTATCTTCTTCTTTATAAACAGAATTTGATTTTACGGCTTCGGCAACGCTTCGGCGCATTTTCCAAAGTAGGTTTTTTTGAATTTCGGTATCTGCAAAAAGCACTTCGTCAATTTTGAATTGCTCCACGACTTCCATTATTTTTTCGGCTTCTTGAAAAAGAATATCTGGATAATTTCCATCAACTTCGATGAGTAAATGCGCTTGAATTTCATCTTTGACTTGTACATTTAAATCGGCTACAAATTTCAATGTCCAATCGATGGCATCACGCTCCATAAATTCTAATGCACTTGGTGTTATTCCAGCTCTAAAAATAGCAGAAACAGCTTCACACGCTTCATTGGCATTGTAAAATGGAACTAACATTAAAACGGTGTGGGTGTTTTTTGGAATTAATTTCATAACGATTTTCGTAATGATTCCAAGTGTTCCTTCGCTTCCCACCATTAATTGCGTTAGATTATATCCCGTAGAATTTTTCAAAGTATTGGCTCCAGTCCAAATAATTTCTCCATTGGCAAGAACTACTTCTAAATTCAGCACATAATCTTTGGTCACACCATATTTTACGGCACGCGCACCACCAGCATTTTCGGCAACGTTCCCTCCTATCCAACAACTTCCTAAACTACTTGGATCAGGTGGATAAAAAAGGTCTTTTTTGGCAACAGCTTCACGCAAAACTTGAGTAATTACAGCAGGTTCGACAGTAACTTGTAGGTTTTGTTCGTCAATGTTTAAAATTTTGTTGAAACGCTCCATTGAAAGACCAATTCCTTGATGAACAGACAATGCGCCACCACTTAAACCTGTTCGGGCACCAATTGCAGTTACGGGAATTGTATGAAGATTTGCGATTTTCAAAATGGCAGCAATTTCTTCTGGAGTTGCTGGTTTAAGAACTATTGAAGGCGGGAAAACATAATCCTCGGTTTCGTCTTTTCCGTAGTGATTTCGGGTTTCTTGATCTGTAAAAACATAGGAATTGCCTATTATTTCGTTGAATTGAGAAAGTATTTCTGGTGTGATTTTCATAAACTAAATTGAATTGTAAAAGTAAAAAATATATTATAATGAATCATAACAAATTTAAAGTAAAAATGCAATTGATTGAAAAATGCCATAGCCCAGATGGAAGGGAAAATCCCGAGCTTTTTAGCGAGGATTTGGAATGACAGCTGGAAATAGCTCCAAAAAAAAATAAGGATTTAATTATGGAGAACCAATTATTTAGTAAATTTACAAAAATGTAATTTTTTGGAATCAAAAAACAAAATGTCGGCACTTCACGAAAAAGCTGGAATTTCGCCTCCCGAAATTGTCAGTGAGAAAGTGGCGGAACAAATTCATACATTTAGGAAGATTCAACCCTCTGCAAAAGAATTAATTGAAGGTATTCTGAATGGAAATATTACGGCTTTGAGCAGGGCGATTACTTTGGTTGAAAGCACAAATAGCACCCATTTAGAACGGGCAAACGAAGTGATAAACGCGTGTTTGCCTCACGCCAATAAGTCGGTTAGAATAGGAATTACGGGCGTTCCAGGTGTTGGAAAAAGTACATTTATTGAAGCTTTTGGAAAATATTTAACGAGTTTAGGGAAGAAAGTTGCCGTTCTTGCCGTTGATCCAAGCAGCACGATTTCACACGGGAGTATTTTGGGAGATAAAACCCGAATGGAGGAATTGGTGAAAGACAAAAATGCATACATCCGACCTTCGGCTTCGGGAGAAACATTGGGAGGAGTTGCTCGAAAAACACGCGAATCGATTACGCTTTGTGAAGCTTGCGGGTTTGACACAATCATTATTGAGACGGTGGGCGTTGGGCAAAGCGAAACTGCTGTTCATAGTATGGTAGATTTCTTTTTGTTGTTAAAAATTTCAGGTGCAGGTGATGAATTACAAGGCATTAAACGGGGAATTATGGAAATGGCAGATGCAATTGTCATCAATAAAGCGGATGGCGATAATGTTCGGAAATCGAATTTGGCGAAAGTAGAATTTGGTCGCGCTTTGCATTTATTTCCGGCTAAAAAATCGGGTTGGATTCCAACGGCATCAACGTGTAGTGCCATAACTCACGATGGAATTTCTGAAGTTTGGGAAACTATTTTGAAGTTTTTAGAACTCACAAAAACCAACAATTCCTTCTTTGAAAAACGCAAAGAACAAAATCAATATTGGATGTTGGAGACGATAAATGAGCAACTGAAAACTAATTTTTTCAATCATCTAGAAATTCAAAAACTATTGATAGAAAACAAAAAAGCGGTGCAAAATGATGAAATTTCACCTTTTGCAGCCGCAATGATTTTGTTGGAAACGTATTTTAAAAAATAACAATTCTAAATTTTTAACTTATTTAATTAAGCGTTTTAATTTGGTTTTTATTGAGGTTAAATGCTTTTACTACCGCATTATAATCATTGAAATCTATAGTTTTTCTCTTTTTATTTGATAAATAACCAGGTATAATTACCACTCTAAAAACTTGATTTTGAGCCCAAGAAGGACTTAATGTTGTTAAATCAAAATTAGAATCAAGGAAAATATTGACATCGTATTTGGTAAAATCAAAATTATAATCTAAATCACCTTGCGTCAAATAAACCGTTTGTGGCAATGATCTCCATACATCTGCACCATTTACAACATCAAAAAGACGGTACACTAAAACCATATCAGAATTTAAAATGGCTGGATTTAGTGTTACCAATTTCGCAAAATTATTGGATGTTGAAAATGAAGTGGTAACTTCAAAAACTTCTGCTTCTGCGGAGTAACCCGTTGCACCTTGAGGTCCTTCTGGGCCTGAACATCCTTGAAATGCAAATGTTCCAACAAATGCTAAAAGTAAAATTATTCTTTTCATAATAATATAGATTAAGTTATTGTAAAAGTATTCCAAAAATCAAACCAAAAAAACTAATTATGATATTATTAATGAAAATAAAGATTGACAGAAAATTTTAATGAAGATTATTGAAAAATGGCAAAAAAAAATCCTCCAAATTGGAAGATTACTTTATTAAAAAAAAGGCAAGCGACCTACATCGCATCGCTCAACCACTTACCCTTGCTATGTTCCCATCCTGGGGGATTTCGCAGGAGCAGATCGTGTAGGACTTGCCGTTGCAAATATACAATTAATTTGTATTTTTGCAACTGAAAATTATAAACTTTTGTGTTGTATCTTGCAGGGCATTTAAAAATCATTATGAAAAATTATAACCTACTCTCAATCATTTTATTAGGCGCAATTATTGTTAGTTGCAACGGGTCAAAATCGGCTACTGAAAAATATTTTAGTTTTGATGACAGCAAATTTAAGACCGAATATAGCAATGATGATGCCTTGTCTTTGCAATTATTGAATGTTGAAAACAAGAAAATTGACAGTATTGTTTATTATGTAAATGAAAAAAATATTGGTTCTAAAAAGAATTTAGATAAAATATCCTTTAACTTGAAAGATCAAAAATTAGGGTATCAAAATTTGAAGGCATTGGTTTATTTTGAAGGTGAAAATCAAGAAATAACTTCAAGAGTAGAATTGGTTTCTAATGTGTCACCGAAATTATTAAAATTCACTGTTGTAAATACGTATCCGCACGATGCTACTTCATTTACCGAAGGTTTAGAGTTTTTTAGAGATACTTTATATGAAGGAACTGGACTTCCTGGCTATTCCAATTTATTAAAAACCGATTACAAAACAGGTAAAATTTACAAGTCATTAAAGTTAGATGATATTTATTTTGGTGAAGGAATTACCTTTATCAATAACAAAATTTATCAATTGACTTGGAAAGACAAAATAGGTTTTATTTATAATGTAGATACTTGGAAAGTTGAAAAAACGTTTGCTTATGACAAACCAATTGAAGGTTGGGGAATGACCAATGACGGGAAATATATTTATCAATCAGATGGAACGGAGAAAATTTGGAAGATGAATCCAGCGACTCAAAAAATGATTGATTATGTGAATGTTTATTCAGGAAGTAGCAAAATAAAAAGTGTGAATGAATTGGAATACATCAATGGTAAAATTTACAGTAATATTTGGCAAAAAGATGCTATTGCGGTTGTAAATCCAGAGAATGGCAAGGTTGAAGGTATTTTAAATATGTCAAGTTTGCACAAATTAGTAAAAAATAAAGAAGCCGACGTATTAAATGGAATTGCCTATAATCCAAAAACTAAAACCATTTTTATAACTGGTAAAAAATGGGATAAAATGTTTGAGATTACAGTTTCAGAATAAGAAAAATAAAAACCCCAATTTGCATTAAAAATTGTGTTTTTTAATATAGATATTTCGTGTTATTCTAAAATTTCCAATAACACATTTGCTTCTGTTCCATTTGGAAAAGGGATTTTAATTTTTTGAGCAATCGTTGGTGCAATTTGCGTAATTACTTTTCTGTCGTGCGTTTCTCCTTGTTTTATATGCCAACCATAAAAAATAGCAGGAACGTGAGTATCATAACTATAAGGCGTTCCGTGCGACGTTCCTGTTCCACTATATTCAATATTTCCTGGCTTGTCAAGAAGTACCAAATCTCCATTTTGACTTGGATCGTATCCTTTAGAAATAAAATTAAGATAGAAATCATTTCCAGTTGACGCCAAAATTTCTTCTTCAGAATACACTCTTTTTACTTGAACTTGTGTCATCAAATAGTCTTTAAAAGATTGCTTTACTTTCAACAATTCTAAGCCTTTATTTTTGATTATTTCTTTGTTAAAATAAAGATTGAAATTTGAATAATTTAATATCAAATCATCACCAAAAGTATCTTGAGAATATTTTTTTAGACCTTTCACTATTTCTTTTGGATCTATATTATTTACTGCATATTTATTGTCTTTTAGATACGATACATTTTCTGCTCCTGCGTGATCGGCAGTTAAAAAAAGCAAATAATTTTCTTTCCCAACCGTTTTATCTAAATAGGTTAAGAAGTCAGCAATTGTTTGGTCTAATCGCAAATAAGTATCTTGTAATTCCATAGATCGAGGCCCCATTAAATGTCCCACATAATCCGTTGAAGAAAAACTAACGGTTAGAAAATCGGTATTGTTATCCTTTCCAAGCTCTTCTTTTTCAATGGCTTTCATCGCAAATTCAGCCAATAAATTATTTCCAAATGGCGTGGAACGTAAAACTCCAGCATCATTTTTATCATACATATCTTTCAAATTATATGGAAAAACAGGCGCTACACTTTTATATAATTTTCCCTCATAAGGATTGTCGTCAGGAAGACTCTCATCGTAAGTTGCGGCTGATTTAAATAAATCCCAACCCTTATTAATATAAGGCATAAATCGTTTTTCATTATTGAATTCAGTTACCCATTCTGGTAGTTTTTCGCCATAAAAAGTACTCGAAATAAAAGCACCCGTTTTGCTATACCAAAAAGCCCAATTTGCAAAATGTCCAGCGGGTAAAATTGCTCCCCTGTCTTTTAAACTTATCCCAATTACTTTTCCTTTAAAATTGGTTTCCAAACGCAATTCGTCAGTAATTGTAGTACTTAACAAGTTTTTTGGAGACATTTTTCCTTCCTCGATTGTTCCATCACCAATTGTTTTCACAGCGGCATCATCCGTGCAATACATCTCTTTTCCTAAAGACCTATTGAACCAATCATTACCAACAATTCCGTGCGTTGCAGGCGTTGTTCCTGTATAAATTGAAGCATGTCCTGGCCCTGTATAAGTCGGCATATAATTGAAATGCATATTTTGAAATGTATAGCCATTTGCCATTAATCGCTTGAATCCATTTGGGGTAAAATCATCTGAAAAACGGTACAAATACTCCATTTTCATTTGATCGACCACAATTCCTACAACTAATTTAGGACGTTGTTGCGCATTTATTAAATAACTTAATCCAAATGCGAAAAACAGAAATACCTTTTTCATAACTTTTAATTTGTTGTAACTTATTGATGCAAAACTACTTTTTATCTTTTATCCCTTTATCAGGAAAATTTACGATGTTGTAAACAATAATTACATTCCTTTGATTGATATAAAATTGCTTTCTATTGTCTTGATTTTTCCTTGTAATAATTGAAATTGTGAACGGTTCACCATCAATATCTTTGCAAACAAATGGATAAATTTCATCCGTTTCGCTATCTTGTTTTTGTTCGTAATTTTGAATTTCATACAACTGAATTTCTTTGGAATAAACAATAATTCTGTTCTTATCAGTATCTAAAGTAATCACAATATTAACGGGTTGCAATTCCGACCAACTTCCCCAAGCGCCTTTTGT
>CANIFM010000033.1 GCA_947466955.1 Bacteroidota bacterium | reverse complement strand
TTTCATTTCCTAACTTCCGAAGTTGATATTGATAAATATGTAGAAATTGTAAAAAATTCTGTTTCAAAATATGTGATTATTGGGACTTTTTCTGAAAATGGCCCTCAAAAGTGTAGCGGTTTGGAAATCAAACAATATTCACAAGAAACCCTGACAAAATTATTTCAAAAGGATTTCCAAATAATAGAATGTTTCACTGAAGACCACACAACCCCTTTTGATACAAAACAGAATTTTATTTATTGTAGTTTTAAAAAAATGAATTGAAAAAAGTATAAATTACAAAAAAATGGAAAATACGTTTACAATAACTGGAATGAGTTGCAACGGTTGCCGAACAAAAGTTGAAACTACCCTAAATAACATTGACGGAATTAAAGCCGAAGTAACATTAAATCCACCAATTGCAACGCTCAATTCAGATAATAAAATAGCAATAGAAAAAATTCAAGAGGCACTATCAAAAGCTGGAAATTATACCATTCAACCAACTATTTTAGAAACGGAAACAAAAAAAGCGTGTTGCGAAACTACCACTATTAAAAAACCAACTATAAATTTCAAAGGGAAATACTATTGCCCGATGCATTGTGAAGGCGATAAATTATATGATAAACCCGGAGATTGTCCCGTTTGCGGAATGGATTTAGTCCCATTAGAAGCTACCGAAACAGATGAAAATACTGCTTACCAAGAATTGCTTTGGAAAATGAAAATTGCAATAGTGTTTACTCTTCCAATTCTAATAATTGCAATGGGAACAATGCTTCCAAACAATCCATTTGAAAAAATTATGCCACTTCAATATTGGAATTGGCTTCAATTACCACTTTCATTACCCGTGGTTTTCTATGCGGGTTGGATCTTTTTTGTAAGAGCTTGGAAATCCATAATTACTTGGAATCTCAATATGTTCACGCTCATCGGAATTGGAACAAGCGTTGCATTTCTATTTAGTTTAATCGGATTGTTCTTTCCAGACTATTTCCCAAAAGAATTCAAAACCGAAAACGGAACTGTTTTTCTGTATTTTGAAGCCACAACCGTAATTCTGACCTTAGTATTATTAGGACAATTATTAGAAGCTCGGGCGCATAGCCGAACAAACGGTGCTATTCAAGAATTACTGAAATTGGCTCCCACAGAAGCTACATTAATATCGAACGGAATAGAAACCACCATTTCAATAAATGACATAAAAAAAGGAGATTTTATAAGAGTAAAACCAGGAGGGAAAATCCCAATTGACGGGAAAATAACTGATGGAGAAACCAGCATTGACGAAGCAATGATAACGGGAGAACCAATTCCTGTTGATAAAAAAGTAGGAGATTTCGTAACTTCGGGAACAATAAACGGTAACAAATCATTTGTAATGATTGCAGAAAAAGTAGGTTCTGAAACGTTGCTTTCACAAATTATTAAAATGGTAAATGATGCAAGCAGATCAAAAGCTCCGATTCAAAAATTAGCAGATACCATTTCAAAATACTTTGTTCCAATAATTATTATTTCAGCAATTATAACCTTTTTAGTGTGGTCAAAATATGGTCCTGAACCTTCGTATGTTTATGGATTTATCAACGCAATTGCGGTTTTAATCATTGCGTGTCCTTGTGCGTTAGGATTAGCAACCCCAATGTCAGTAATGGTTGGAGTTGGAAAAGGAGCGCAGTTTGGTGTTTTAATAAAAAATGCCGAAGCCTTAGAAAATATGAATAAAGTAACCGTTTTAATAACCGATAAAACAGGAACAATCACCGAGGGAAAACCTACTGTTGAAAAGGTAGTTTCCTTTATAAATAAGGAGGATAAAGTGCTTCAAATAGCAGCGTCATTAAATCAATACAGCGAACATCCATTGGCGCAAGCAGTTGTGAATTATGCTAAATCAAAAAATATTTCTTACAAAGAAACCCTTAATTTTGAAGCCATTCCTGGAAAAGGAGTTGTAGGATTAATCAATACTAATAGAATTTCCTTTGGAAATAAAAAACTAATGGAATTGGAAAAAGTTGTTGTTTCGGAAACCATAGAGAATGAAATCGAAAACGAACAAAAGTTAGGAAAAACAGTTTCCTATCTTGCAAAAAATTCAGAAGTTATTGGATATGTAACCATTTCAGATGCTATTAAACCAACAAGTAACGTCGCAATATCGGAATTATTAAGCCAAGGAATTAAAGTCATAATGCTAACTGGCGACAATGAAAATACGGCAAAATCAGTTGCCGAAACTTTACAATTAAGTTCTTTCAAAGCCAATTGTTCACCAGAAGACAAACTTCAAGAAATAAAACGGCTTCAAGAAGCGGGAGAAATCGTTGCAATGGCAGGAGACGGAATCAACGATGCGCCTGCATTGGCACAAGCCAACATTGGAATTGCAATGGGAAACGGAACTGATATCGCTATAGAAAGTGCTAAAATCACTCTTGTAAAAGGCGATTTACAAGGAATTGTAAAAGCCAAAAAACTGAGTCATTACGTGATGAAAAACATCAATCAAAATCTATTTTTTGCTTTTACCTATAATTTATTGGGAGTTCCAATAGCTGCTGGGATTCTCTATCCTTTTTTTGGGATATTACTCTCCCCTATGATTGCCGCTTTAGCGATGAGTTTTAGTTCTGTTTCGGTAATTACAAATGCTTTACGATTGCGGGGTTTGAATTTGAATAAATAAATAAAAATAGCACTTATTTTGCAATAACTTCAATGAAGATAGTATCTGAACTTAATTCATATAAATAAAACACACCTTGAAATCTCTTGTCATTTTGAACTTTTTTCAAACAATTAAATAATAATAAAAATAGAATCTGACTAAAGTTGATTATCCCAAGAGTTGATTATTTACAAAATCTAACGACCACTCCCTTAGAAATGACCTTTATCTCATTTGACATCCAAGACGTCAAATATGACGTGCCTTGACGTCAAATTTGACGTACCTGACCCCAAATTTGACGTGTCTGATGTCAAATTTGACGTTCCTGATGCCAAATTTGACGTACCTTGACGTCAAATTTGACGTGTCTGATGTCAAATTTTACGTGCTTGACCTCAAATTTGACGTTCTAATAAAAGGAACAAATATCATTCTGAACTTGTTTCTGCAGCCAAACAGAAATGGAATTGAAATCTAAAATAAATTCAGGTTGACAAAACACAGTTATTGGATTGCTGTTTTATTTTATATTCTAAACCCACAAATCCTAGATTAAATAATTAAACTTAAATTTCGAGAAAATCTAACTTGATAGTTTCCAGCTCCTATTGAAGACAATTAGGATAATATAAAGAACCCTAGGGCTATTTTATAAGTGTTACAACAAATAGTTTTTTGGGAGTTTTGGAAATAATAAGTTGCATATTTATTTATACCAAAGAAACATAGGCTTTAAAAATGGGAGAAGTGAATAATGACCCCAAAGTTTTAAATTAAACCCATGCCCAATTAAAAAGCTAACAAATCTGGTTCGTTTCGGCGGGTTCTCCTGCTATAAATCTAACTTTAATTGAATCATTAATTCAAAAAAAGCAATATCAATAAAGGGAAAATTAAACCTGCAATTGCCAATTTCCAACCGCGTCTTTTGAATGATAATTTCCCCGAAGGAATCATTATCATCCCTGTAAACGCAATGATAATTAAAGAAATACCGAAAATATCACCGTAATAAATCCACCAATTGGAAGTGTTTTTATGCAATTTCATCATTTGGCTAACGATTGGGGTTTTTATAAAAGAAACCAATTCTCCTTTGCCAGTTTTGATATCAATTTCAATATCGTGATTTTCAAAAGAAATTTTCAAGTTTCCTTTTTTGATTTTTTGGTTTCTCAATTTGTCCTCTAAACCTAACGATTTCCCTAAATTTTCGGCAAATTGGTCTGTAATTTCGTTTTCTGCTGGAAGTACAATTGCAATCGGTTTGGTTTCGGTGGTATATTTGTCTGCGTGCCAGCTATCTCGATGGTTCATTAATATTCCTGAAGTGGCAAACGAGATAATCAAACCTATATAAAAATAGCCTAAATCACGGTGTAAATTTCTGAAGTTAATTTTTTTCATTTTTAGAATTTGTAGTTTATTGATGTCATTATTTGCCTTGGTGCAATTGGATTGATACTGTAATTTTCGTGAACGGTATAATTCAGTTCATTGGTAATATTTGATAATTTACATAAAACTGAAAATTTATTCCAATTGTATCCCAAAGAAAAATCAAATGTAGTAAATCCTTTCAAAGGAATCATTCTGTCAGGAATAGTTTGCCCGATGGTATTGTTCCAACCGCCTTCTCGTTTTCCAATATGATTTCCCATTGCTCCAATAGAAATTCCTTTTAATTTTCCTGATGGAATAGTATAAAACGCACTTAAATTAGTTGTATTTGCTGGTGTTCTCACTAATCTGTCACCAACAATAAAACTTCCTGTTAATCCCGAAGTTTTAGAAAATCTCATATCATTATAACTGTAACCTGCCAAAATACTCAACCCTTCAACAGGCTTTGCGGTGATGTCAATTTCAATTCCTTGGCTTTTAGTTTCTCCATTCAACGACTTTATATTGGGGTTTGTATTGATAGTTCCATCGGAGTTAAATTCTGCTGTTTGGGCTAAATTGCTGTTTATGATTTGATAATAGGTAGTATTTATACTTACCATTCCTTTCCAAAAATCTTTTTTAATTCCGATTTCATATTGGTCAATAATAGATGCTTTTAATGTTTCATTGTTAATGGTAACTCCTGTATTTGGTAAAAATGAATTGGAATAACTTGCAAACAATGAACTGTTTTTTGTAGGTTGAAATACCAAACCTAATTTGGGTGAAATAGCGGTATTTATTCTTTTTGCATCTTCTTTAACTACATTGGCAACCAAATCTTGATTTTCTGCTTTTGCTTCTTGCCACGACCAACGCAATCCTGTTAAAACTTTAAATTTATCTGTTAATGAAATTAAATCTTGTGCGTAAATTCCAAATCTGTTGGTATTTGTTGTTACTATTTTTGTATTTGTTGCTTCTGGAATTGCAGTATTTTGGGTATATAAATTTAAATCAAAAATGTTTATCATATCATAAATTGCAGGATTGTAAACAAAAGTATAAACTTGTGTATTTGAATTATCAGCATCTATTCCTGTGAAAAATTGATGTTTTATTTTTCCAGTTGAAAAATTACCTTGCAAATTAATTTGGTTGCTAATCATTTGGTCAATGGTTTTATTTTTCCCTAAAGGGCGGTTCCAATCTCCGTTGGCAAGAGGCTGAATACGTTCGGTGCCTTCCCAATTTCGTTCGTAATTTTGAAAAGCCGTATTGAAATTTAGTTTCCAATTGTCATTAAACTTATGTTTTACCAATCCTGAAACCGAAGATTGATAGGTTTGCCCGTTAGACCAAGTTGCGCCTAAATAGGTGTTGCGAGGAACATCAGCAATCACTTTTCCAATAGAACCAGTTCCAAAATCGGGTATCCAATTGTCTTTTAGATAATCTCCTTGCAGAATTATTTCTGTTTTTTTACTTGCTTTTAATAGCACCGATGGATTGATGTAAATGCGTTCTCGGGTAACATTATTTCGGAAACTACCCGCGTTTTCATACGTTCCAACAAAACGATAGGCACTATTTTTAGTTAATGTTCCATAAAAATCAACTGTTGGTTTGTAGAATGAATAACTTCCCATTTGTAACGAAATTTCGCCACCTTTTTTGAATTGTGGTATTTTAGTTACCATATTAAGAATTCCTCCAGGCGTAACATTTCCAAATAATAAGGCAGAACCCCCTTTTAGAACTTCTACTTTTTCTAAAGTTGCCACTTCGGGCATCGAGCCACTATTGAGTCGGAATCCGTTTTTAAACATATTATTGGCAGTCATATCATAACCTCTTGACCACAAAGATTCTTGTGCGCCTCCTCTGGCGGAACCAATATAAACGCCATTAATGTTTTTTGCAACATCGCTTAATCGTAGCGTTTGTTGTTGTGTCAAAGTTGCATTTCCAATAATTTGGATACTTTGTGGCAAATCGAAAGGTTTTATTTCAAGTCCAGATAATACCGTTTCCTTTTTTTTGTTGGGACTATCTTTAATTTTAATTACAATTTCTTTTAGTGTATTTATATTTTCATTCAATATAAATTCAACACGTGTAACTTCATTTGTAGTAACTCTAATTTCTTTGGATTGTTTTGTTAAACCAATTCCTTCTAATGAAATGGTGTGAATTCCTGTTGGAAAATTTTTAAAAACAAATTCTCCATTGTTGTCAGTTTGTGTTGAAGCGGCTGCTTTTCCTAATTTTATTGAAATGTTATTTAAAGGAAATCCATCGGCAGAAATTATTTTACCTTTAATGATACCTGCTTCTTGTGCGTGGATTGAAAACAATGAAAAGAAAATCGTAAAAAGAGTTGAAACTAAAACTTTCATAATTATTATTTAGACTTATTAAAAATAAAGTGCAAATGTAATTACTGATTTCGTTTTTTCAAAGCTTATTTAGAATTAATATGAATACTTTTTTTAGTTTATTGATTCCGTGAAAATTAGGTACAAAAATAATTTGTAGAATTTGAAGCACTTACAAATCCAAACACCTTAGCCCAGATGGAAGCGGCATCCTTTTGGGGCGGCGTTCGCCCCAAAAGATACAGCGGACAGCGGGAGAAAGCTTCAAAAAAATCGAAAACGGGTTTGCTTTATAGTATCAACTATTTTTTGTAAATTTGCTGACTTAATTAAGGAAAAAACAAGATGTTAGACAGACTTCAAATAGTAAAACAGCGTTTCGATGAGATTTCGGATTTGATTATTCAGCCCGATGTGATTAGCGATCAAAAGCGTTATGTGCAATTGAATCAGGAATATAAAGGGTTGAAAGCGCTTGCCGAAAAACGCGATGAATACGTGGTTTTGATGGCAAATATTGACGAAGCAAACGAGATTATTGCCGATGGAAGTGATGCAGATATGACCGAAATGGCGAAAATGCAATTGGAAGAGGCTAAAGAAAGATTGCCTGCGTTGGAAGATGAAATTAAGTTTTTGTTGATTCCGAAAGATGAGGAAGATGCGAAAAATGTGATGGTGGAGATTCGCGCTGGAACTGGTGGCGATGAAGCGAGTATTTTTGCTGGAGATTTGTTTAGAATGTACACGAAATATTGTGAAAATAGAGGTTGGAGAACTTCGGTTGTGGATATGAATGAAGGAACTTCGGGTGGTTTCAAAGAGGTAATTTTTGAAGTTACGGGCGAAGATGTTTATGGAACTTTGAAATTTGAAGCGGGTGTTCACCGTGTGCAACGCGTACCGCAAACGGAAACGCAAGGTCGAGTTCACACTTCGGCAGCAACGGTTATGGTGCTTCCAGAAGCCGAAGAATTTGATGTTCAAATTGATATGAATGATGTTCGTGTGGATTTCTTCTGTTCGTCAGGCCCTGGAGGACAATCGGTAAATACGACGAAATCGGCTGTTCGATTGACGCACATTCCAACAGGTTTGGTGGCGCAATGTCAGGATCAAAAATCGCAACATAAGAATAAAGATAAGGCGATGGGCGTTTTGCGTTCACGTTTATACGAACAAGAATTGGCGAAAAAACAAGCGGAAGATGCTACAAAACGTACGTCTCAAGTGAGTTCTGGAGACCGTTCGGCAAAAATTAGAACTTATAATTATTCGCAAGGACGAGTTACCGATCACCGCGTGGGATTGACTTTATACGATTTGGGGAACATTATGAATGGTGATATTCAGAAAATTGTAGATGAATTGCAATTGGTGAATAATATGGAGAAATTGAAAGAAGCGAGTGAGGTTTTTTAAGGAGATGAATAGATAATAGACTTTTAGATAATAGACGAATAGACTTGGTCAAAGGCAAGCATAGCCAACAGTTTCAACTGTGGGAAAATGTATGAAACGGTCAAATATAAATAAATCCCACGGTTGAAACCGTTGGCAATGTTTGAAACGGATAAACACAAATAAGTCCCTATTGAAACCGTGGGCAATGTATCAAACGGTCAAGCACAAGCATAGCCCACAGTTTCAACTGTGGGAAAACGTATGAAACGGTCAAATATAAATAAATCCCACGGTTGAAACCGTTGGCAATGTTTGAAACGGATAAACACAAATAAGTCCCTATTGAAACCGTGGGCAATTTATCAAACGGTCAAGCACAACCATAGCCAACAGTTTCAACTGTGAGAAAATGTGAGTCTTAAAAATTTGAATATTTAGAATTAAATAGAATTGCTTCGCCTGTTCGATTTTGAATAGGTTATAATTTTAAAAAATTTTAATTCATGAATTCGTGACTAAAAAATAGAATACTTTGCAAACTTTGCGGTTAATCACACAACTTATGATTCAAAATGATACTATTGTGGCTTTGGCCTCGCCTTCTGGTGCGGGTGCTATCGCTGTTATTCGTGTTTCTGGCAATGATGCAATTGTGGTTTCTAACTCGATTTTCAATTCAGTTTCTGGAAAGGACATTACGAAACAGAAAACGCACACGCTGCATTTGGGTCATATTGTGGACGGAACAAAAATTATTGACCAGGTATTATTATCTATTTTTAAAGGTCCAAATTCCTATACAGGCGAGAATACAATCGAGATTTCGTGTCACGGTTCAACGTATATTCAGCAACAAATTATTCAGTTATTGCTTCGAAAAGGCTGCCGTATGGCAAATGCGGGTGAGTTTACTTTACGCTCGTTTTTGAATGGAAAAATGGATTTATCACAAGCCGAAGCAGTTGCCGATTTGATTTCTTCAGATAATGAAGCGTCACATCAAATTGCGATGCAACAAATGCGTGGTGGTTTTAGCAATGAAATCAAGGAATTACGACAAGAATTATTAAATTTTGCCTCACTTATAGAATTAGAATTGGATTTTGCAGAAGAAGATGTGGCTTTCGCCGATAGAACACAATTTCGGGAATTATTGAACCGAATTGAGTTTGTCTTGAAACGATTAATAGATTCTTTTGCGGTTGGAAATGTCATCAAAAATGGAATTCCTGTTGCCATTGTAGGCGAACCCAATGTTGGAAAATCGACTTTATTGAATGCTTTATTGAATGAAGAACGCGCCATAGTTTCAGAAATTGCAGGAACCACGCGGGATACAATTGAAGACGAATTGGTAATTGGTGGCATTGGATTTCGATTCATTGACACCGCAGGAATTCGGGAAACGGCAGATGTAATTGAAAGTTTAGGGATTCGAAAAACTTTTGAAAAGATTGAACAAGCGCAAGTCGTACTTTATTTAAGCCCCCTAACCCCCAAAGGAGGAACTCTTAACAGCGAGAACATTAGACAAGTTCAAGTTGAAATTGAGAAAATCAAGAACCAATTTCCTTTGAAACCTCTAATTATCATTGGAAATAAAAAAGATTTGTATTCCGAAGAGCAAATCAGAGAACTTCAATCTGAAATTCCAACTATTTTGCTCATTTCTGCCAAAGAGAATATTGGCGTTGACGAACTCAAAAATCAGTTGCTTTCGTTTGTAAATACGGGTGCTTTGCGCAACAATGAAACGATTGTAACCAACACACGTCATTATGATTCATTACTAAAAGCCTTGGATGAAATTCAGAAAGTGAATTATGGTTTGCAAACTAACATTTCGAGTGATTTAATGGCAATTGATATTCGAGAAGCTTTGTATCATTTTGGTATGATTACTGGGGAAGTCACAAATGATGAGTTGTTGGGGAATATTTTCGCAAACTTTTGTATCGGAAAGTAATTACCATTCTCAAATTATACAATTATAACCAGAAATAGAAAGATACAAAAGTTAATCAACTATTAATTTAACTTAAAATATAATTTCTGATATTTACAAAAAAAATCATGAAAAAATTATTTTCAATATTAATAATAAGTTTGTTCTTTTTCAATAGTTTTAGCCAAAATTATCAAGTTGTAAAAAAAATAAATGTTGCGGGAGACGGAGGTTGGGACTACTTAGCCGTTGATGATGTTAATCAACATTTATTTGTTTCGCATGGAAATGAAGTAAATGTAATAGATTTAAAAACCGATAAAACCATTGCAACAATTCCTGATACAAAAGGAGTTCACGGTATTGCAATTGCAAATGATTTGAACAAAGCTTTTATAACCGATGGAAAAGATAATGCGGTTACAATTGTCAATTTACAAACATTTGAATTGATTGAAAAAGTTGTCATTAATGGTCAAAAACCAGATGCTGTTTTATATGATGAATTTTCTCATAAAGTTTTCACCTATAACGCTAAAAGTCAAGACGCAACAGTTCTTGACGCTATTACCAATAAGGTTATAAAAGACATTCCATTAAATGGAAAACCTGAATTTTCTGTTACGAATACAAAAGGTTTAATTTATGTGAATATTGAAGATAAAAACCAAATTAAAACTATCAATGCAAAAACTCTTGAAGTAATTGCAACTTGGAGTATTTCCCCTGGAGACGAACCTACTGGATTGGCAATGGATATTGAAACAAATCGATTGTTTTCGGTTTGTGGCAATGCTTTAATGATTATCGTTGATGCTTCAAATGGGAAAATAATAAAAACATTACCAATAGGCGAAGGTTGTGACGGAGTAGCATTTGATGCAAAAAAGAAATTGATTTTTAGTTCTAATGGAAGTGGTACAATTACTGAAGTAAAAGAAGAAAATGCATTAGAATTTTCGGTAATTGAGACTATAAAAACGCAAAAAAGTGCCCGAACAATTGCTTTGAATAAATCGACACATCAATTGTATTTATCATCTGCAGATTATGGTGTAAAACCAGAGCCTACAACAGAAAATCCAAAACCTCGCGCTTCAATTGTACCAAATTCGTTTTCAATTTTAGTTGTTGAAAGTAACTCAAAATAATTATTATTGATGAGAGTAATTTTAAGTATCATTTTTGTTGTGTTTTGTTTCAAGTCTTATTCTCAGGAAAAAGATTTGAACTATTTTATTGCAACAGCAGAAAAAAACTCACCTCTTTTAATAGATTATAAAAATCAAATTCAATCAGCAACACTTGATAGTTTACTAAATTTAGCTACAAGAAAACCTCAAGTTAATGGTATTTTATTTGGAAATTATGCCCCAGTAATTAATGATTTTGGTTATGATACTACATTAAGTAATGGGCAAACCTTTTCAGGATTAATAGGTGTTAATCAAAAGATTATTGGGAAAAATCGAAGTACAATACAATCTCAAACTTTTAAATTGGTTAAAGATGGTTTAATTTCAAATAAAAAAATAGCGCTAAAAGATTTAAAAAAAGTCATTGTTTCACAATACATTTCGGCAGTTGCAACTTCAGAACAAGTTGAAAATAATATAAAAACAGCTTCACTTTTAAAAGACGAAGCTTTAGTTCTGAAAAAATTAGCCCAAAATTCTGTTTATAAGCAAACGGACTACCTACTATTTACAGCAACTGTAAAACAACAAGAATTGACAGTGCTTCAGTTAAAGCAACAGTATCAAAATGATTTGGGACTGCTTCATTATTTATCTGGAGAAACAGACACTACTTTTGTATATTTGAAAACGCCTGACATCGCCTTAAAAAGTAATTTGAAAGAGGCTAAAATCATGTTCTTAAAGTCTTTTGAAATTGACAGCTTGAAACTTCAAAATCAAAAAAGTTTAATCGATTTGGCGTATAAACCCTCTTTTTCATTGCTTGGAGATGCAGGGTATATGTCCACATTTACAAATTTACCTCATAAAAATTTTGGGGTTAGTTTGGGTTTTGGACTTTCAATTCCAATATATGATGGAAATCAAAGAAGTTTGCAACATCAAAAAATTACAGCCGCTTTGGCAACTAATTTAGCTTATAAAAACAACTTCAATAAACAATACCAACAACAGTTATTGATTTTAAAGCAACGGTTAAAGCAAGTTGAGGAAATTGAAAATCAATTGAAATCGCAGCTTTCAATCGCAGAAACATTAATAGAAGCCAATAAAAAGTTATTGCTTACGGGTGATGCTCAAATTACCGAATTTGTCATTGCAATTGATAACATAATAACGATTCAAAATAGTATTTCGCAAAATAATATTAATAAACTTCAACTTATCAATGAAATTAATTATTGGAGTTTTAACGAATAATTCAATGAAAAAATCACTGCTATTAATTTCCATAATTAGTATTTTTCTGGTTTCTTGTAAAAAAAACAAGGAAGAGGAAGAGGCAATTGATGTGACTGTTCCCGTGACATTGACGACGATTGATACGTCTGGTGTTTCAAGTTATTCTGATTTAAATGCCACAGCAACCTATTTGGTGAAAACAATAATAAAAGCGAATGCAACAGGTTATTTGAATGCTGTAAATGTTGCTTCAAATGACTTTGTGACTTCAGGAAAAGTATTATTTACATTGAAAACTCGGGAAGCAAAAGTGCTAGGGAATACAATTAATAAAATAGACCCAACTTTGAACTTTGGAACTGCAATTCCAGTTTATGCAACATCAAATGGGTATGTAAATTCTGTAAATGTGCAACAAGGAAACTATGTTCAAGATGGTGATGTTTTGGCTACAATAAATGATACAAATAGTTTTGCAATCGTATTAAGTTTGCCGTATGAATTAAAAAAATATGTTGCAATTGGAACTACTTTTGATGCTATATTACCCGATGGAACTGTTATAAAAACAAGTGTTCAAAAATTTATGCCTTCCGTTGATGCTACTTCTCAAACACAAAATGTGATTTTAAAAGTTATTGGAAAACGTGACATTCCTGAGAATTTAATTTTAAAAGTTAGAGTGCCAAAAGCTACTAATTCCAAAGCTATTTCTTTACCAAAAGAGGCGGTTTTAAGTAATGAAACAGAAACAGAATATTGGATAATGAAATTGATTAATGATGATACAGCCGTTAAAATTCCAATTAAAAAAGGAATCGAAACTGCAGATAAAGTTGAAATAATAACGCCAATATTAACTTCTAAAGACCGTATTTTACTAACTGGAAATTATGGTGTTGCTGATACTATAAAAGTAAAAGTTGTAAAAAATTAATCCTATGAATAACTTTTTTGTCAGACATAGAAATGGATTGAGCACACTTGTATTCCTAATTATTTTAGGCGGATTTTTCGCATATTCAAATCTGCAAACCAGTTTATTCCCTGAAATTACTTTTCCAAAAATAAAAATCATTGCCGATGCAGGACAACAGCCCATCGATAAAATGATGATTACGGTTACAAAACCATTGGAAAATGCTATTAAAAAAGTTCAAGATTTAAAAACGGTTCGAAGTACTACAAGTCGGGGAAGTTGTGAAATTTCTGCTTTTATGGAATGGGATTCTGATATTGATTTAGGCAAGGAACGAATTGAATCTAAAATAAATCAGATTAAAAACGAATTGCCTCCTGACATTCAAATTACAGTTGAAAAGATGAATCCATCGATACTTCCTGTAATAGGATATGCGATGGAAAGTAAAGGAAAAACAGCAATTGAACTCAAAAAAATAGCCAATTTTACCATTAAACCTTTTTTGTCTCAAATAGATGGGGTTTCAGAAATAAGAATTATTGGGGGAAAAGAAAAAGAATATTGGATTTCGCTTGATTACACTAAAATGGCAGCGCTTGGGATTACTCCAAATGCCATTTCACAAGTATTAAGTCAGACTAATTTTATTAAATCAAATGGTTATTTAGCCGATTATCGTCATTTGTATTTAACAATAACAGATGCGCAAGTTTCAAAAAAAGACGAATTAGAAAACTTAGTAATCAGTAATAATGGCAAAGGAATTGTTACATTAAAAGACATTTCCGAAGTTGAAATAAGAGAAGCTAAAGAATATATAAAAGTTAATTCTAATGGGCGAGAAAGTATATTAATTGCAGTTTTAAAACAACCCAATTCCAATTTAATTACTATTTCTGAAGCGATGCACGATAAGTTGATTGAATTAAAAAAGAATCTACCAAAAGACATCAAAATTACACCTTATTATCAACAAGCAACTTTTGTAAATGATGCTGTAAAAAGCGTTACCGATAGTTTACTGATTGGATTGTTATTGGCAATAATTGTGGCTGTTTTATTCTTGAAATCTGCAAAAGCAAGCCTCACCATTTTAATAACTATACCAGTAACTTTGGGATTGACATTGATTGTTTTATACCTCACGGGAAAAACTTTCAATATTATGACTTTGGGTGCAATTGCCGCTGCATTAGGATTAATTATTGATGATGCGATTGTAGTTGTTGAACAAATTCATCGAACGCACGAGGAACATCCTAACGAACCAACTGTTTCCCTTTTACAAAAAGCAATTCACTATCTTTTTCCAGCAATGGTGGGATCTTCTTTGAGTACAATTGTAATATTTATTCCATTTGTATTGATGAGCGGGGTGGCGGGTTCTTACTTTAAAGTATTGACAGACACAATGATAATCACGTTGGTTTGTTCCTTTTTTGTAACTTGGTTATTACTTCCAGTTATTTATTTACAACTTTCTAAAAAAGATAATTCTGAAAGTAAAATTGAGGAAGACATTGAAATTATTGCTGTTAAAAATCAGAATTGGGTGTCCTATTTTATTCAAAGACCAATAATCAGTTTGTCCTTTTGTTTGCTTTTAATAGCTTCTATTTTTTTAATTCTCCCTAATTTAGAAACTGGTTTTTTACCTGAAATGGACGAAGGAAGTATCATTTTAGATTACCAATCTCCATCGGGAACTTCCCTTGAAGAAACGGATAGAATATTGAAAGAAGTAGAAAAAATAATCGTGAAAATTCCAGAAGTTGAAGCCTATAGCAGGCGAACTGGAACACAAATGGGATTTTTTATTACAGAACCCAACCGTGGTGATTATCTCATTCAATTAAAAAAAGAACGCTCCAGAACAAGTGAAGAAATTATCGATGTGATTCGCAGAAAAATTGAAGCGACGCAACCCGCTTTACGAATTGATTTTGGACAAGTTATAGGCGATATGTTGGGTGATTTGATGAGTTCTGTTTCTCCAATTGAAGTCAAAATTTATGGAAATAACCAAGTCGAATTACAAAAAATTTCAAAAAAAATTACTTCAATAGTTGAAGATGTAAAAGGTACCGCCGATGTTTTTGATGGAATTGTAATTGCAGGACCATCCGTAAATATTACGCCAAATTATAGAATGTTGGCACAATATGGAATTACTCCAAATGATTTACAATTTCAATTGCAAACCGCACTTGAAGGAAATGTAATTGGCAATTTATTAGAAAACGAACGGGTTACCCCTATCCGATTGATTTATAAAAACTCTGAAAAAAGAAGTTTAGAAGATATTAAAAAGTTGAAATTATTTTTGCCAAACGGGCAGTCAATTCCAATTTCAAGTCTTGTAGAAATCAACACCCAAAAGGGTACTGCAGAAATTGAGCGAGAAAATCTTCAAATGATGAGTGTGGTAACCGGGCGATTGAACAATCGTGATTTGGGAAGTGTGATGCAAGATATTAAAGAAAAAGTTACCAATACAATTCACTTGCCAATTGGATATTATGTTGAATATGCAGGTGCTTACAAAGACCAACAGCAATCTTTTAAAGAACTATTACTTATCTTGATTACTTCTTCTTTGTTGATTTTTGGCGTTTTACTATTTTTATTTAGAGATTTTAGGGCAGCTATTGTATTGCTATTTATTTCTGTTTTGGGGATTTCTGGAAGTTACATCTTATTATTTTTAACTAAAACCCCTTTGAATGTTGGAAGTTATACTGGAATAATTATGATTGTGGGGATAATTAGTGAAAATGCAATTTTTACATTTCTTCAATTTCGGGAAACTTTTAAGGTAACATATAATGTAAATCAATCCTTAGTTTATTCCATTTCTACTCGTTTGCGACCAAAATTAATGACCGCTTTTGGGGCTATAATTGCGCTTTTGCCTTTGGCTATTGGAATTGGAACAGGATCAGAATTGCACCAACCTTTAGCAATTGCAGTTATTGGGGGATTTATATTTGCAATGCCATTATTATTGATTGTATTACCAAGTTTGCTTTCAATGGTCTATAAAAATGAAAGTCATTTTAAACATTTGCATTAGCAGAAAAGACTTGTTTTCAAATTTTATTAAATAAAAAAAAGCCTGTAAACATTAAATTTACAGGCTTTTATTCTTTAGAAATCATTATTTATTTCCAACCTCCTCCAAGTTGTTTGTAAACGTGAACTATTGAATTCAGTTGTTCTTTTTTAACATCAACCAATTCAAGTGTGGTTTCAAGTGCATCACGTTGTGTCATTAATACCTCAAAATAATCCACACGAGCAGACTTGAACAAATCATTTGAGATATCAATTGATCTTTTTAAAGCTTCTACTTGTTGTGATTTCAAATTATAACTTTTATCTAAATTACTAATTTTAGACAGTTGAGTAGCCACTTCCAAATACGCATTTAAAATGGTACGTTCATAATTATACAATGCCTGAAGTTGGCGTGAATTGGCGTTACTATACTCCGCTTTAATTGCATTTCGGTTAATTAACGGTCCTGCAATATCTCCTACTAAAGAATAAAGCAACGATTCTGGTAAATTAAACAAATAAGAGGATTTAAATGCCTGCAAACCTACAGATGCTGAAATAGCTAATGAAGGATAAAATTCGGCACGAGCCACTTTAACGTCTAACTTGGCAGCCACCAATTCTAATTCTGCTTGTTTAATATCAGGGCGATTTGCCAATAGTTGCGATGGAATTCCAGAATTTACAACCGTAGCTTTTAAACTTAAAAAATCTGTTTTATCTCTTTTTATTTCTTGAGGAAAACGACCCAGTAAAAAGTTAATTCTGTTTTCAGCTTCATTAATTTTTTGCAATGTTTCAAACTCCATATTTTGAGAAGCCAACACTTCAGCTTGGAATTTTTGAACTGCTAATTCTGTTGTTCTTGCTGCCTCTTTCTGAATTTTTACAATTTCTAAAGCATTACTTTGAAGTTTAATATTTTGTTTAATAATTTCCAATTGGCTATCCAAAGACAATAATTCATAATAATTATCAGCTACTTCAGAAATTAAATTGGTCACTACAAAATTCTTCCCTTCAATAGTTGATAAGTACCTACTAATAGCTGCTTTCTTAGAATTACGTAACTTTTTCCAAACATCAACTTCCCAATTTGCATAAGCACCAATAGTAATATCGGTCAATGCATCAGGAACTCCAACTCCAGGTGAAATTTCGGTAGAAGCATCACCCGCACCTTGGCTCGTGTATCTTCCCACTTTTTCAATTCCTGTTCCAGCTCGTAACCCAATAGTTGGTAAAAGTGCTCCTTTTCTGAATCGAATATCGTTTTTCGCAATTTCAATTTCCTGTAAAGTAATCATCAATTCCTGATTGTTATTTATAGCAATATCAATCAAATCAACAAGGTTCTTATCCTTAAAGAATTTTTTATAAGGAATATTTGACATATTGGTCGTGTCCTTGCTATTGGTATAAGATTCAGGAATGGCTTTATTTGCTGGCGCCGTAACAATTGACGGTGTTTTGCAACTTACCACTGCCAAGCAAAGGCTTACTATTATAACTATTTTATTATTAATTTTCATAATCAATTTCTTCAGATAATGGACCTTCTTTTTCGTTTTTAATAAGTTTATGTTTACTGGCTATTGTACCAAAAATATAATACAATCCAGGTATAAGTAAAACTCCAATAATTGTTCCTAAAAGCAT
>CANIFM010000032.1 GCA_947466955.1 Bacteroidota bacterium | reverse complement strand
GAGCGAATTGTCCTCTTGTATTTGGAATTGCAATTCCCGCTTTCGGCTATATCTCTTCGCTTCGCTGCGAGGATACCGCCTCAAATGAAATTCACTGAACTCCAATTAAAATAAAAGTATAGTGAAGTAATCGGGGCTAAAGGACTAATCATTTTACTGCTTTGTCATTGCGAGCGTAACGCAGTAAAGCGCGGCAATCTTCTTTTTTTAACCGCAAAGAGCGCAAAGATTTACGCAAAGTTCGCAAAGTTTTTAACCGATTAAACGAATAACCAAATAAAAATGAATAACATCCAGTTTGTCTTTCCGACGAAGGAGGAATCACATAAAGCAATTCACAAAAAATAATGTGATTCCTCCTTCGTCGGAAAGACAAAAAAACAACAAAATGTCGGGTTTTCCCTCTAACACTTTCCCAACTCGTCTCCCTCTCCTTCGGAGAGGGTCGGGGTGAGGTTTTCCCTTCAACACTTTCCCATCTCGTCTCCCTTTCCTTCGGAAAGGGTCGGGGATAGGAATTTTATTTTAAACACTTTGTAATACCAACACTTTTTTAACATAGCTTTGGAAAAGTATTAAAAGCACAAAAATTTAACTTGAACCAAAAACTATTTATTAATCTCCCTCAAATTTATTCTATGCTAATCAATGGTCCTACAATTACTCGAATCTCAGAAAGCTTTAAACAAAGCCTTCAAGAAAAACAAAGCCAATCGAGAACCCCTCGAATGCTTCAAAGTGAATCGTATTCAATTTTCAATCTCCATCAACGAGAACGAAACCGAAAGATTTTCTAAAAACCAAACCCACGATTTTATTACAAAATCATCTTACGACCCAATTTATTCTTTGAATATTTCGGGACGCTTCATTACTATGACTTCAATTGCCGAAACCCTCATTGGCAAAAAGATTGAAGTTAAAACTCCTTACCACATACGCAAAAGCATTTCCCTTGAACATACCAAGGGTTTTACCATTTCTCGCACCATAGAATACCAGAATTTCTGCAATTCTAAAATGCCACTATTTACTATTAAAAAACAAATCGAGCCTACTAACAGCCTACAAATAATATAAAATGAAATACAATAACATTCGGGAAGAAGCCTTAAAAAATAAAGTGGGCGAAGACTGGTTCAAGGAATTTGACACCACAGAAATACTTGGTAACATTGATTTTACCGTTTTTCCAAAACAAGACAACTTATTTGGTAGAACACCGCTACTTTGGGCGGAAGCCAAAACAGGCAATTTTGATATTCCGTCGATGTTTGTGCAATTGATTCTAACCATTGGAAAAGCACGCACCTTTGACAAGACTATGCCGCCAGCATTTTTAGGAGCTTTCGATTTCAAAAAAATTGCTTTTGTACCTTACATTAACATTCAAGATATTTTTTATCTGAACGATTTTAATTGGAATGTTACACCAAGCAACCACGAAACAAAGGAGTTTAAACTCATTAAAGAACGAATTGAAGCCATACTGAAGGAATATACGTATGTTTATGATTATGAAAACGAGGAGAAAGAACTTGCCGTTTTCATAAAAAACAATGTGGCGAAGGCTACCACGACCAACAAATTAAAGATTGATAAAAATAATTTCATCCCCATTTATTTGCGTTGGCTTGAAGTAGTGAAACCAATCATTGATGTCAATTGGGACGACTTAAAAAAGGCAAATATATTTGATAACGACTTTTATCTTGCCGACCTTTTTGTGGACGACCGAGACACCCATAGTATTGACGATGACCTAACGACGAGAGACAATCTGTTTGTAGTGTTCCAAAACCAAGGCTATAAAATTGCGAAGGAAAATATCAAGCAAATGTTTGATGCCACTATCAATCTAAAAAGCAAAGATACCTACCTGCAATTTTGGAAACGCTACAAGCGACCACCGCTGAAAGAGTTTCAGGATTATATCATTGAACGTAGGGATTTATTAGTTTCTCAAGACATTCGGGAACGAAAAGGGGCTTTTTTTACGCCCAGAAAATGGGTAGAGCTTTCGCAAAAATACCTCACTGATTATTTGGGCGAAAACTGGCAAGAGGACTATTATATATGGGATTGTGCGGCGGGAACAGGAAATCTTTTGGCGGGATTGACCAACAAGTATAACATTTACGCAAGTACTTTAGACCAAGCCGACATCAATGTGGTACACGAACGCATTGACCACGGCGCCAACCTTTTGAAAAATCACGTTTTTCAGTTTGATTTCTTGAATGACGATTTTACCAAACTGCCACAAAGTTTGCAAGACATCATCAATGATGAAGAAAAAAGAAAGAAATTGGTTATTTATATAAATCCGCCGTATGCGGAGGCTAGTGATAAAAAAACTTTAGCTGGTAAAGAAGGAAAAAGTGGTGTTGAACAATCTATGATTAATAAAAAATATGCGAAATTACTAGGACAGGGAAATGCTGAACTTTTTGCACAGTTTTTAATTCGAATAAATAAAGAAATTAATGGTTCAATAGTTGGAGAGTTTTCAACTTTGAAAATCCTACAAGGTCAACATTTTTCAGATTTCAGATTGAATTATCGAGCGAAATTAGAAAAAATATTTATTGTTCCAGCAGATACCTTTGACAATGTAAAAGGCAAGTTTCCAATTGGATTTATGATTTGGGATTCTTCAAAAAATGAATCTTTTAAAGAAGTTTTTGCTGATATTTATAATGTAAATGGTGATTTTTTTATGCAAAAACAGATAATTGCATATGATAATACACATTTTATAAATGAATGGATAAAACCTTTTCGTGCTGATAAAAAAGATTCAAATTTGATTGGAAAATTCCCATTTAAGGGAAATGATTTTCAAAATCAAAATATGATTGCAATTGTTCATCCTTTAATGGTGTACAATAAGGAAGCGGGTCAGTTTTTAATAAACTCTAGTAATTTAATTAAAGCATCTATTTATTTTGCAGTTCGAAAATGTATTGAAGCCACTTGGTTGAATGACAGAGACCAATTTTTATTTCCAAATGATGATTGGCAAACCGATACTGAATTTCACAATGATTGTTTGGCTTTTACCTTATTTCAAACAAATATCCAAAGTCAATTCGGCATCAACCATTGGATTCCCTTTACAGAAAAAGAAGTAAATGCCAAAGAAAAATTTGCGAGTAGCTTTATGACTGATTTTATGAAGAGCCCCCCAACCCCCAAAGGGGGAGCTACTACAAATGATTTATTTAGCGCTACTTGTCAACCTGAACTTGTTTCAGGTTCCCCAGAGATTCCGAAACAAGTTCGGAATGACAAAGCGTTGGTTTTTTCAGAGGAAGCAACCGCTGTTTTTGATGCTGGTCGTGCGTTATGGAGCTACTTTCATTCGCATAATGAGGTTAATGTAAATGCCAGTTTATACGACATTCGAGAGTATTTTCAAGGCAGAAACGCCGCTGGCAGAATGAACCCAAGAAGCGCTGATGCAATCTATTCTGAACTCATAGGGAATGTAAGAAAGAAACTAACAGAACTAGCCGATAAAATAAAACCGAAAGTATATGAGTATGAATTTTTGAAGGAGTAGCATCCAGTTTGTCATTCTGACGTCCAGTTTGTCTTTCCGACGAAGGAGGAATCACACAAAGCAATTCACAAAAAAATAATGTGATTCCTCCTGCGTCGGAATGACAAAAAAATAAGAAAAAATGAATAAATCTAGTTTGTCTTTCCGATACCCAGTTTGTCATTCCGACGAAGGAGGAATCACACAAAGCAATTCACGAAAAAAATAATGTGATTCCTCCTGCGTCGGAATGACAAAAACAAATAAAACAAATAAAATAAAAATGAATAACATCTAGTTTGTCTTTCCGACGAAGGAGGAATCACACACAAAGCAATTCACGAAAAAAATAATGTGATTCCTCCTTCGTCGGAATGACAAAAAAATAAGAAAAAATGAATAAATCTAGTTTGTCTTTCCGATACCCAGTTTGTCTTTCCGACGAAGGAGGAATCACACAAAGCAATTCACGAAAAAACAAATAAAAATGAATAACACAATGATTGAATATAACGAAGGGCATCAAACTTATTATGTTTACATCATTACTAATAAATACAGGTCAACTTATTATATAGGAATGACAAATAATCTGGGATTAAGATTACAACAGCATAAAGAAAATATCGAGAAAGGAATTAAAACTTTTGCCTCAAAATATAATATTCAATATTTAGTTTATTATGAAAAATTCACTTGGGTACAACTTGCTATAGCAAGAGAAAAAGAACTAAAGGGTTGGCGAAGAGAAAAAAAGTTAGATTTGATTAAATCATTTAATGAAAATTTTGAATTTTTAAATAGTAGATTCTATAAAAATAATGTGATTCCTCCTGCGTCGGAATGACAAAAATAAATAAAACAAATAAAATAAAAATGAATAACATCTAGTTTGTCATTCCGACATCCAGATTGTCTTTCCGACGAAGGAGGAATCACACAAAGCAATTCACAAAATAAATAATGTGATTCCTCCTGCGTCGGAAAGACAAACTATAAAAATCGTGAGGGAAGTAAGGTTGTGGAGGGAAGTAGATTGCCACGCCTCTTAATAACAAATAACCAAATTAACAAATAACCGAATTAACATAAATACAATTAACCTTTAAATACAATTAATTATGGCTTTTACAAATTTCGACAGCCGACACTTTAGTGTCATTGAAAAAGCAGCAGTAGATGCAGCTTTAGCGAGTTTAGAACTTGCAGTTTCTTCAAAATTAGCGAACCTTTCTCCGGCAGAACGCCAGCAGTACGGTAGTGTCAATGAGCAAAACAAACTCATCATCAATAAGGTGAAAGGGTTTCATGACACACAACCTGCATTGAGTAGTCCCGATGTGGATTGGGCAGAGTTCAACAATGATTTTGACACCCGCGAATACTTGCAAAGTGCCGTGTTGCGCCTACAAAGCCTGATTGATGGCTTAGGAAATGCGAAAATCTTGCACGATTACGACAACTACCAAGCGGCATTAACGGATTATGACTTTGCGAAATACAAGGCATCAACGAGTGCGGTAGGATTTCAGACAAAGGTTACAGAGATTGCGCAGTTTTTTAATAGTGGTCCTCGACCTGCAAGCTCAGATACTCCAACGCCCTAATAAGCGGGTTTACCACGTCCAGAAGTGCGTTAATGAGGTCTCGAACTCCATTAACGGGGTCTGGAAGTGCATTAATGGGGTTGTATAAGTGCATTAACGGGGTCTTGAAGTGCATAATTGGGGTTCTGAACCCCATAGACGGGGTCTCGAAGTGCATTAATGGGGTCTCGAACCCCATAGACGGGGTTCTGAACCCCATAATTGGGGTTATACAACGTGGTAAACGGGGTTCTGAACTTGGTAAACGGGGTTGTACAACGTGGTAAACGGGGTTCCGAACGTGGTAAACGGGGTTGTACAACGTGGTAAACGGGGTTATACAACGTGGTAAACGGGGTTCCGAACGAGGTAAACGGGGTTGTACAACGTGGTAAACGGAGTTCCGAACGTGGTAAACGGGGTTGTACAACGTGGTAAACGGGGTTCTGAACCACTTAAATGGGGTTACGAAGCTGTCATTGCGAGGTACGAAGCAATCTGTTGAAGTTCACTGGATTTTGAAAAGATTGCTTCGTGCCTCGCAATGACAGGAACGCGGCAACCGCAATGACTAGAATAAACAGGGAAGCCGAAAACTGAGAGAGTAGGTAAAAAAATTAAAATATAAATTATGGCATTTACAGATGAGATTATTGAAAAAGTATGGGAAAAAGGAACAATTGTTCCAAGTTATGATAATAAAAAATTTAGAAAAGATCAATGTGAAGCATGGATAGTTAGAGACCAATATGGGAATAGAAATTCAGTTTACGGATGGGAAATTGATCATATTACTTCTGTAGCTAATAACGGAGGTGATGAACTTTCTAATCTTAGACCACTTCAATGGCAAAATAATGTTCATACTTCTGATGGGAGACTTAAGTGTAAGATAACATCAAATGAAGACAAAAATTTAGAAAAATAAAAAGATGAAAACACAAGAAATTAAAGATGTTCGTTTAGTAATTAAAATTGATAATAAAAAACCTGTTGAATTAATTGATTTAACAAAGTCATTAGTTTCTATTGCTAATCAATTTTCTCAATATGTAACTAAAGAGGGTGTAAGCAAAGAAGAACGTGAGGCTAAATTATATCTTAAAGAAATTAAAACTGGTAGTATAATAGTTGAATTAATTGAATATGCAACTATAGGAATGCTTCCTTTTGTTGAAAATGTGAATACAATTGTTGGATTTGCAGAAAATTTAAAGAAAGCAATTAAATACTATCTAAATAATGAAGGAGAAAACCCTCAATTTTCAATTAATGATTTAAGAGATATATCATCAATTGTAAATCCAATTGCCAAAGATAATGCATCTCAGTTATTTATAAATACAACAATTAACGGTAATGTTGAACTTACTATTAATTTAAACTCAACTGAAGCAAATGCTATTCAAAATAAAATAAAACAAGAAGTTTTAGACTTAAGACTTGAGGAGGTTTTAAAAGATAATTATGATAAAGTAGCTATGAAATTATTCCAAGCAAGAAGTGATATTAAAAGTAAATTAGGTAATAAAGGAACAATTGAAGAACTAAACGAAAAGCCATTAAATATAATTTTTGAAAATGAAGAATTAAAAGAGCAAATTTTACAATCGGAAACAAATCCTTTAAAATCTATTTTTATTGTAGATGTAAAAATAATTACTATTGATAATAAACCTGCAATTTTTAAGATTTTAAAACTTCACGAAAAATTTGAAATTGATTAAAATAGATGGCTAGGATATGTCCCACAACGGATAGTGCGGATTTCTAATCCGTAATCGTAAATAAAAAATGAAAATAAAATAAAAATGATACTTGAAACAGATTAGGAGAAGAAGCGAGCCAAAATTTTAGGGTAACCTTCTTTTAGTAGAAATTTTTTTTGGTCTTTAACATTAAAGTCTATTTCTCCTTCTGAGGAAGAATAAGATATTTCTTTAATTTCATAGCCGTGATTTATACGAAAAGAATCTAATTCCTCTTTAGTAAAAAATCGTTCTGATATGAATATTGTTTTTATCATATAATAAATATAGTAAATACTATTTGTATTACAATGAAATAAAAATAATACTTGAAACAGATTAGTAACCGAAGCGAGCCAAAATTTTAGGAGTTCCATATTTCAATAAAAACTCTTTTTGGTCTGGAATATTAAAGTCTATTTCTCCTTCTGAGGAAGAATAAGATATTTCTTTAATGTCATAGCCGTGATTTATACGAAAAGAATCTAATTCCTCTTTCGTAAAATATCGTTCTGATATGAATATTGTTTTTATCATATAATAAATTTAGTAAATACTATTTGTATTACAATGAAATAAATTAAAAAAATGGAAATTAAAGAACTTATGAACAAGATAACCCGACCGCTCGACTATGTCCCCACAACGGCTAGCGCGGATTTCTAATCCGTGCCCACAAAGACAAGAAAAATAATTGTGATGAGATTGCCTCGTTCCTCGCAATGACAGCTGCGTCGTGCCCGTCATTGCGAGCGAAGAGCAACGGAGCGTGGCAATCTGTTGGTGGTAACGGATGCTTTCTAACATAATTACGGATGCGACAGATTGCTTTGCCACGTACCTCGCAACGCCTCGCAATGACAAAAAAAGGAGTAGTTTTAATAAAAAAGAGGAAATGTTTAAAAGAAAAAGACCCATCATTGCTGGTGGGTCTATATTCTTTGACTTGGTTACTTTACCTAAGGGTAAGAGGCTTTTCCAAGCATAACATTACAAATGTATAACTAATTACTTAATAATCAAAATGAACTATAAAACCTATGAAAAATATTTTTCTGTTTTAAGGATGAATCGGTATTTAGTTGCTACTTCTGCTGTAGAAATAAAGGCAATACAATTGTATGCTTCCAATATTCAAGTTTCTCAATCTTTTCATCCGCTGATAGGTGTTTTGGAAGTTGTGATTAGGAATTGTATTAATGAAATTCTAAGTGCTCATTTCCAAGATAACGATTGGATTATAAATCAAAAAAATGGATTTATGAATGACCCTTCTTTAACTTTCAGACATAAAAAAACAAACAAAATAATAACAAATGATTTTTTGTTTAGAGAAGTTATAAAGGCAGAGAAAAATATTTTAAAAAAGGGGTTTGTTGTTACTAGTGGTAAAATTATTGCTGAACAAACTATGGGATTTTGGACAGACTTATTTGAAGTTCACAATTACAAACTTCTACAAGGAAAACCAATAAAAATCTTCACGAAACTCCCAAGAAATTATGGGCGGAAAGAAGTAAATGAAGAATTAAGAAAAATACGATTATTCAGAAATAGAATTAACCACAATGAACCGATTTGTTTTTATGAGAGTTCAATAGATTTTTCAAAAACGGAAGAGGTGTATCAGTCCATAATAAATATAATTTCTTGGATAAATCCAGAACTTATAGAAATAACAAAACCCTTAGACACCGTAACAAAACAAATATTTGAAGCCAAGAAAATCGCGTCAATATAATGATGGGTTATAAAATTTAACTCAGATGGCTCAGAATTGTCACCAGCTCTCCGAAGTGTTCTATAAAAATTAAACGTTCTTACTAGTCGGGATTGCTGTGCGAAGTACTGTCATTGAGATTGCCGCGTGCCTCGCAATGACAGCCGCGTGCCTCGCAATGACAGGAGTGTGGCACGCCCAAATAAAACTACATTCTCTCAGGAACTTGAATCCCCAAAAGTTGGAATGCAGCGGCAATCGTGTCGGCAACTTTTTTGGACAATTGCACACGGAAAATCTTTTCGTTTTGCACATTTGAACCTAAAATCGGAACCGCTTGATAGAACGAATTGTACTCGCGAACCAAATCGTAAGTGTAGTTGGCGATTAATGCAGGGCTGTGATTTTGCGCCGCATTTTGAATTACTTCAGGAAATAATTCCAATTGTTTTAGCAATTCCTTTTCTTTTTCGTGCAAAGTTTCAATGGCTGTTTTTGCAGAAAAATCGAAGTTGGCTTTGCGAATTATCGATTGGATTCTCGCATAGGTATATTGTATAAATGGCCCTGTATTCCCAGCAAAATCAACGGATTCTTCGGGGTCAAATAGGATTCTCTTTTTAGGATCGACTTTCAAAATGTAGTATTTCAAGGCACCCAAACCGATGGTGTTGTACAATTTGGCTTTTTCCTCGGCAGAATAGCTTTCTAATTTCCCTAAATCTTCGGAAATTTTTTGAGCCGTTTCTGTCATTTCATTCATCAAATCGTCAGCATCGACAACGGTTCCTTCACGACTTTTCATTTTCCCAGATGGCAAATCTACCATTCCGTACGACAAATGAAATAGGTTTTTAGACCACTCGAAACCTAATTTTTTTAAGATTAAAAACAAGACTTTAAAATGATAATCTTGCTCGTTTCCAACCGTGTAAACCATACCGCCAACGTCTGGGAAGTCCTTTACACGCTGGATTGCGGTTCCAATATCTTGTGTCATATAAACGGCAGTTCCATCAGAACGAAGGACGATTTTTCTATCCAAACCATCGGGAGTTAAATCAATCCAAACCGAACCATCGGGATCTTTCTCGAAAATTCCTTTTTCCAATCCAATTTGAACAACGTCTTTTCCTAATAAATAGGTGTTGCTTTCGTAATAATAGCTATCAAAATCAACGCCTAAATTTTTGTAAGTTATCGCAAAACCATCATAAACCCATTGGTTCATCGTTTTCCAAAGTGAAATAACTTCGGCATCGCCAGCTTCCCATTTCAATAGCATTTCTTGTGCTTCAAGGATAATTGGTGCTTGCTTTTTAGCCTCATCTTCTGATTTTCCTTCGCTCATTAATTGCGCAATTTCTTCTTTATAGGCTTTGTCAAAAGCAACATAAAAATTACCAACTAATTTATCGCCTTTCAATCCTGAATTTCCTGGAGTTTGTCCGTTTCCGAATTTTTGCCACGCCAACATTGACTTGCAAATGTGAATTCCACGATCGTTGATGATTTGCGTTTTATAAACTTTTTTACCTGAAGCTTTGATGATTTCGGCAACAGAATATCCTAATAAATTGTTACGAACGTGTCCTAAATGCAAAGGTTTATTGGTATTTGGCGAAGAATATTCGACCATAACCGCAGCTTCATTTGGATTTGGAGTTACAAAACCAAATTTGGCATTGTCTTTTATTTCATTGAAGAATTTCAGATAATATTCATCTGAAATCACGATATTTAAAAACCCAGAAACTACATTAAAAGTTTTAACTTCCGAGATATTTTCTACTAAATAGGTTCCGATTTTGTTACCCAATTCAACGGGATTGCTTTTTATGACTTTTAATAAAGGGAAAATTACCATCGTAATATCACCTTCAAATTCCTTGCGTGTCGATTGAAATTCGATTTTGTCAATGGCTACATCAAATAGCGATTGGATTGCTTTTTCAATTGATGGCGAAAGTAATTGAGATAATGTCATTTTGATATTTTATTTAAGAGGTCAAAGATAGTTATAATGTGGGAATTTGAAAATGGAACAGGGAAGTTTTGAAAAAATAGGTAAATGTTTGTTTAGGAAACAAATTTTGATATTTGAAAAAGGGTTTACTCGCATTCTCTTCCTAGTATCCTCTTTTAATATTAAATCGGTAATTGTCAAATAATTTACAATCTTAAAATGCGAGAATTAAATATTAGTATAGCAATTGGTATCTATTAGGATATCTTTATGGGTAATTATTCGTACTAGGTTTTCCAGTTCAACTTCGCAATTATTTAAAATAAATTTAAACAATCACTTTAATTCATTATTAAGGTGTAAAAACCAAAAAAAATGTTTACCATAGCCTATCTATAATTTAGTTGAACACTATTATTCATCAAATACTTTGAAAGAGCAACATTGATTTGATAGTGATAACTGTATTTATAAACAAAATCAACAACTTATTCACAAAGACCTTTAAAATTAGTTGAAATTTAATACTTTCGTAACATTAAAATAAGGCTTAAAGTATCATTTACAATTAACTTTGCGTCCAAATAAAAAAATTAACATATAATACCCAAAACAACACTTTAAATTCTATCACAATGAAACAAGTACTACTTCCTAAAAAGATCATTCGGTCTTTATTTTTAAGTTTATTTATGCTACTAGGGACTCAAATTAGTTGGGGGCAAGTTACTATCGCGAAGCAAGACTTTGAAGTAACACCAGGTACTCCAACAATGACTTTTACAACTTCTGATTCTGGAACCGTTGGTACAAGCTCTGGTTTTTCTTCTGGAGTTTCTGGTGCGTCTGGTACAAATTCTCCTTCTGGCGTAAATTTATTTTCTGAAGGGACAAGAGGGTATAGAATTCAAGGTCCTGATACTGGATCTGCAACCGTTAGCAGAACACTTACCTTTTCATCAATTAACACAAGCGCCTATACCAACGTTCAATTTAGTATGAGAATGGCAGGAATGTCATTGGGTTCAAGTGGAAATGGGATCGATACAACAATTGATGAAGTACTTATAGAAGTAAGTCCAGACAATGGTACCACGTGGTACCAACAAGCAAAAGTTAACTCTTCTGTAGCAAATACTCGTTGGTATTTTGGAGCTACAGGAAGTGGTTCAAGAGATTATGCTACAAATAACACTTTTTCAACCTATTCTTCATCTGCAAATGTTACAAGTGGTACTGCATCAACTGCAATCACTACGGCTACTATAACTAATTTACCTTCTGTTGCCAATTTAATCCTCAGAGTTTCAGCTCAAGCTAATTCAGTAAATGAATCATGGATTTTAGATGATTTTAAAATTACAGGTACTGTTGCTACATATTCGGTTACTTATAACTCTAACAATGCCACATCTGGAACAGTGCCAACTGATTCCTCAGTTTATTCGTCGAATGCATCAGTAACTACTGCCGCTAATTCAGGAACATTAGCAAGAACCGGATACACTTTTGCCGGTTGGAATACTGCGGCTGATGGAAGTGGTACGACTTATGCTGTAAGTACTACATCGGCTTTTTCAATAACAGCCAATACTACATTATATGCCAAATGGACTGCCAATAACAACACCATAACATTTGATGCTAATACGGGTAGTGGCACAGCCATGTCTAATCAGACTATTGCCACAGCAGCTTCAGCTACATTAACTTCAAATACGTATACTAAAGCAGGTTATACCTTTGCAGGTTGGAACACTTTAGCCAACGGCACAGGAACATCGTATGCTAATGGTGCAAGTTACACTATGGGAACTGCAAGCGTAACATTGTATGCGAAATGGACCGCCAATAACAATACCATAACTTTTGATGCCAATACTGGTAGTGGCACAGCCATGTCCAATCAGACGATTGCAACAGCAGCTTCAGCAACATTAACTTCAAACACGTATACTAAAACTGGCTACACCTTTGCTGGTTGGAGTACTTTAGCAGACGGATCAGGTACTTCCTATGCTAATGGGGCAAGTTATACTATGGGAACCGCAAGCGTAACATTGTATGCCAAATGGACCGCCAATAATAATACGATAACTTTTGATGCCAATACTGGTAGTGGAACAGTCATGTCCAATCAAACGATTGCAACAGCTGCAACGGCTGCATTATCGTCAAATACTTACACAAAAGCAGGATATTCATTTGCGGGTTGGGCTACCACATCAAGCGGAGTTGTGGCTTATGCGAATATTGCAAATTATACAATGGGAACAGCAAGTGTGACTTTGTATGCCAAATGGACTGCTAATAATAATACTATAACTTTTGATGCCAATACTGGTAGCGGAACAATGTCAAGTCAAATTATTGCAACAGCTGCTTCAGCTAGTTTAAGTACAAATACTTATACTAAAACAGGATATGATTTTGGAGGTTGGACTACTGCAGCTGATGGAACTGGAACTGCTTATATTGATGGTGCAAATTACATCATGGGAACAACTGATGTTACTTTGTATGCTAAATGGACTTCTGTGGCACTTGCCTCTCAAACAATCACATTTAATGCTTTATCGCCGTTAGTTTATAGTATTACGCCTTTGACATTAACCGCAACAGCAAGCTCTGGATTAGAAGTAAGCTATAGTAGTGACAATATTAATGTAGCCACCGTTTCTGGAAGCACAGTTACTTTGGTCGGTGTTGGATCAGCAAATATAACAGCTTCACAAGCAGGTAACGGTTCTTATAATGGTGCTCCTAGCGTAACCCAAACTTTAACCGTTACGCCAAAAGAACTAATTATTGCTAGTGCAAGTGCAAGTGATAAAACCTATGACAGAAATACTACCGCTGTTCTCAACGGAACATTAAGTGGGGTTATTAATAGTGATGCTGTTTCACTTTCTTTATCAGCAACTTTTAATACTGCAACAGCAGGAATAGGTAAACCGGTGACATCTACTTCTACATTAGTAGGAACTAAGGCTGGGAATT
The DNA here is from genome assembly GCA_947466955.1 of Bacteroidota bacterium. Taxonomy (GTDB): domain Bacteria; phylum Bacteroidota; class Bacteroidia; order Flavobacteriales; family Flavobacteriaceae; genus Flavobacterium. The sequence continues at coordinate 4,615 of CANIFM010000032.1, read as the reverse complement.
ATACGTTAACACAACCAACAGGCTTAACCGCAAATATTACTGCAAAAACTTTAACAGTAAATGGCGCAACAGTAACATCAAAAAGTTACACAGGCACAACTGCCGCCACAATTACAGGAGCTTCATTAGTGGGTGTCATTTCACCAGATGCAGTGGGCGTTATTGGAGGAGGGAATTTTGCACAAGCGAGTGTTGGAACACCAATAGCTGTTACCACTTCATTAACTTTGAACGGTGTTGATGCTGGAAATTATAGCGTTTCACAACCAACATTAGTAACAGGGAGCATAACAACTGCTCCATTAACTATAAACATTTCAGGATTAACTGCTAATAAAATATATGATACCACAACTGTTGCAACTATCACGGGAACTCCTGCTTATGTTGGTTTGCAAAACGGAGAAACATTAGCAGTAACAGGAACCCCTGTAGCTAGTTTTGGTACTAAAGGAATTGGAACTGCTAAACCAATAACTATTTCAGGTTACACAGCGCCAAACTCAAATTATACACTAACGCAACAACCTACAGGTTTAACAGGAAACATTACTGTTGCAACATTAACAGTAAATGGAGCAACTGCATCAAGTAAAGTTTATGATGGATTAACTGCGACAACTACTTCTGGCGGAACGTTTGTAGGGGTTTTACCTAATGATGTTGTTACAGTAACTCATGGAGTGGCTAACTTTGTTTCATCAACAGTTGGAACAGGAATTACTGTTACATCTGCAATTACAGCAACAGGAACAGACGGTGCTAATTATATTGTAACACAACCAACATTAACTGCAAATATTACAGAAGCACCAGTTGTTTTAGCAGGGTGGCAATTTGGAACTCCTGCGTCATCAGGGTCTGAAGTAACATACAATGCTACAACTAACAATGCTAATTTAAGTACCGTAACGCTTTCAAGAGGTGCTGGGGTTGCAGCTACAGGGTTAGCTAGAGGATTTTCTGCAACCACCTGGGATGTTGGAGCTACTAAAGCAAATGCAATAACTAATAATGAGTATTTTCAATTTGTAATGAATGCTAGTTCGGGATATAATTTTTCATTATTCACATTAGATGCTACGCTAAGAAGAACATCAACTGCGCCCAACGCTTTTATATGGAAATATAGTACGGATGGAACAAACTTTACAGAAATTGGCTCAGATATTAGTTTTACAAGTACTGCGGATGGCGTACCTCAATCTCAGATAAGTTTATCTAATATACCTGCATTACAGAATGCAAAATCGATTACATTTAGAATTTATGCTTGGGGAGATATTACCAATAATACAGGTACATTTGCTTTTGCTAGATATGCAGCAAATATTACTACTAATTGTTTAGCATTAGGTGGTAACGTATATGCAGATTTAACCCCCCCTACCTTAACTTCAGATACAACATCAAATACCGTTGATAATAACAATGATATTACCTTTACAGACGATGCTACTTGGAGAACTAAAATATCAGCTGTAAAAATTGGAACAACCGTTTTAACACCAACTACTGATTATGTAATTACTTCAGGTACTATTACCTTAAAACCTTCAGGTGGAAATACCGCATTGACTACAGCTGGTTCAAAAGCAGTAACGGTAATTGCCTCAGGTTATACAAATGCTACGGTTTCTCAAGTTATTAATGCAGGGGTTCCAACAGCAAATTCTACGGCAGCTATAAGTGCTATTTTAGCTCCAAACGAAACACGAACAATTACTTGTACGGCATTAGATAAATACTTCAACTTGGTTTCGGGATATACTTTTAAATTTGATGCAACAGTTACAAATGCAATTGCAACAACATTGGAGAGTTATACGATTAATGGAAACGCTATTACTACAACAACAAATAATGTTGATTTGTCAACTAGCACTAATAGCAGCGGGGTTGTACAATTCACTACATTAATTCCATCAAGTGTAGATTCCAATGACGGTGTTAACTTACAGGTACAATTAAACGATGGAACAACCAATATAGGTTCCGCTTTTGCTTATCACCAATTACCAGGTCAAACCATAACTTTTGGCATTTTAAGCAATGTAACTTATGGTGATGGAACGTATACCATTTCAGCTACGGGTGGAGCATCAGGAAATGCAGTAGTATTTTCAAGCTCTGATCCTTTAATAGCTACTTGTTCGGGAGATAATGGATCTACTATTACAGTTGTTGGTCCAGGAACTTGCACGATATACGCCAATCAAGCAGGAAGTAGTACACATAATGCTGCGGCACAAGTATCTCAACTTTTAACGGTTGATAAAAAAGCATTAACCATTGTTGGAGCAGCAGCTCAAAATAAAGTTTATAATAATAATGCTACAGCTACAATAACAGGTACTTTGAGTCCTGCTATTGGTTTAGATGTTGTGACACTAACACTAAACGGAACTTTTGCCGATGCAAATGCTGGTTCAGGAATTGCTGTTACTTCTACAAGTACATTAGGAGGTGCAAATGCTGGGAAATATACCTTGACACAGCCTTTAGGTTTAACTGCCAATATTACTCAAGTAGCCACTAACACCATATTCACATTTGGCACGATTACTAATAAAGTAATAGGTCAGACTTTTACTTTAGCAGCTACATCAACTTCAGGACTTCCTGTAACGTATGATAGTTCAAACAGAGCGGTAGCAACTATTTCAGGTAATACAGTTACTTCAGTTGGCATTGGAACTACTACAATTACCGCTTCACAAGCAGGAAATGTTAATTATGTAGCAGCTTCTTCATTAACCCAAGAATTAAAAGTTACTGCAGTACCTATTGCGGCTTGGGATTTTAATTCAGTTACAACAGCGGTGGCAACCTTTGCAGCTACGACTTTTGATACTAATTTAGAAACTGCTTCAAATGCTAATACAATTACACGTGGAGCTACTGCAGCTTCAAATAGTGCTGCATCCAGTTTTAGAACCGCTGGTTTTAAAAATGGTGGAATTACTCCTACAAATATGAATTATTTTCAAGTTACACTTGCTCCTGTTACAGGAAAAAGTGCATCTCTTTCAACTATCAATGCAAATTTTGCTGGGACAGCTTCTTTTTATGCTTCACCAGGTGTTAGTTCCCAATATGCCTATAGTTTAGATGGTACGAATTTTACATTAATTGGTTCTCCTCAAACAATCACTTCTACTACAATAAACCCTACAGAAATAGATTTAACTGGAATTGCCGATTTACAAAATGTGCCTTCAGGAACTACAATTACACTTCGTTATTTTGCAAGTGGACAAACCACAACAGGTGGTTGGGGTTTCTATTCTGCAACAGCAGGAACCAATGGATTATCAATTGGAGGAGCAATAGTTACTACACCTCCAACTGTAAATGCACAAGCTTTTTGTAATGCTGCATTAGTATCTCAATTAGTTGCTACTGGAACAGGAATCAAATGGTATGCGAATGCTACAAGTGGTTTCGTTTTAGACCCGTCGACGTCTTTATCAACAAGAACTTATTATGTAACACAAACTATTGGTGGGGTTGAAAGTGCTAGAACGCCAGTTGATGTTACTATTAACACTACACCTGCCCCAACTGCTTCAGCACAGACTTTTTGTAATTCAGCGTTAGTTTCTGATTTAGTAGCTACTGGAACAGATTTAAAATGGTATAGTGATTTAACTGGAGTAACAGCTTTAAGTACTTCAGTTTCATTAACAACAAATACCTTTTATGTTTCCCAAATAGCAAACTCATGTGAGGGTTCTAGAAGAGCTGTTGTGGTAACAATTAATACCAATCCAACTTCAGGAGGAACAATTGCTGGAGAGCAAACATTATGCACGCCTGCAAATCCAGCTACGTTTACAAGTGATGTCTTGCCAAGTGGTCAAACAGGAGTTTTACAATACCAATGGCAATCTTCTATTGATAATGTTACCTTTAGTGATATAGCAAGCGCAACTTCAAGTACGTATAATGCTCCTTCAGGATTAACTGTAACTACCTATTACAAAAGACTTTCAAGAGTTTCTTGTCAATCAAATTGGACAGGAGCCGCAGAAAGTAATGTAATTACGGTAACAGTAAATCCTATTGTGAATCCTACTTTTACACAAGTAAGTCCTATTTGTTTGGGAACTACATTAACTGCTTTGCCAACTACTTCTACGAATTCAATTACAGGAGTTTGGTCGCCAGCTTTAAATAATGCTGCTACAACACAGTACTCTTTCACCTCTGATTCTGGTCAGTGTGCAATTAATACTACAATGACCATTACTGTAAACCATTCCGTTTCAGGAACAGTTTCTGCAGATCAAATTATTGTTACAGGAACACAACCAGCAAACATTACCTTAACAGGTAGCGTTGGAAACATTCAATGGCAATCGTCTTCGAATAATAGTTCTTATACAAATATTGTTGGAGCTACAAATGCTACTTTAACAAGTACTGAAATGGGTACCTTAACTGCAAAAAAATATTACAGAGCAGTGGTTACTATTGGAAGTTGTACTCCTGCAAATTCAGGAGTTGTAACTGTTAATGTTACTACAGCTACAAAAATTCAAGCATCACAAGCTGGAGGAAGATTACCAGATTTAAATACTGTGATTGTTGCTGATTGGTTCTCAAGTAGTGT
>CANIFM010000031.1 GCA_947466955.1 Bacteroidota bacterium | reverse complement strand
TCCCAAAACCTTTAACGTAGCATTTGAAAGGTCGATATTTATCATTTTTAAATGAATTAATTCCGTTCTTCGGATTCCTGTTGAATAAAACAAATCAATAATTAATTTGTCACGAATGCCTTCAAATCCTTCTTTATATTTTATTTGATTTAAAACCTCGTTTAATTCTTTTTCAGAAAAAGGTATTTGAAGTGTTTTTGGTGTTTTTAATGATTTGTGTTTTAATAAAGGGCTAACTTCTATTTGTTTCGTTTTTAATAGGAATTTATAATATGATTTTAAGGACGCTATTTTTCTATTTACGGAAGTGTTGGAAATTTCATTATCAACCAAAGCAACAATCCAACTTCGGATTAAACTGTAATTGACTTCCAATAAATCATCGGAATCAAATTCGGATTTTATGAAAGATTCAAAAGTAACGACATCATTTACATAAGCAATTACCGTATGTGGCGAATACTTTTTCTCTAATTGTAAATAATCTTGAAATGCCGCTTTACTATTTTCCATAAAAAAACCGTTAGCATCAAAGTTATAAAAATTTAATGACTAACGGTAGTATTTATTGAAGTTATTTACTAACTTTCTAAACCATCTTTCATGTTCTGAATGTAGGCCGCTTTTTGGATTTTCATTCTGTTTGTAACAGAAGGCTTAATAAAAGCAGTACGCGCACGCAACTGACGAACAGTTCCTGTTTTATCAAATTTTCTTTTGTAACGTTTTAACGCTCTATCGATATTTTCTCCGTCTTTAATTGGTATAATTAACATAATATAGACACCCCCTTTCTTTAAGTGTGCAAAAGTAAATATTAATTATGAATTATGAGTTATGAATTATGAATTATTTTTGAGAAGATTTGAGAAGATTTGAAAAGATGAAAGACGAAGAGATGAAAGACTAAAACAAACAGTTACAAAAAAGCCAAGAAACAATTTCTCATTTCTTGACTCTTTTATCTATTATCTATCAGTCTATTATCTATCCGTCTATTATCTCCTAGTCTATTTCAATATATTTCTCGCAATAACTACTTTTTGAATTTCTGTAGTTCCTTCGCCAATAGTACACAATTTAGAATCTCTATAGAATTTTTCTACAGGATAATCTTTTGTATAACCGTAACCACCGTGAATTTGAACCGCTTCATTAGCAACTTTCACACAAACTTCCGAAGAATACATTTTTGCCATTGCACCCAAAGTGGTAACTGGGCGATGTTGTTCTTTTAAGAAAGCCGCTTTATGCAACATTAATTCTGACGCCTCAATTTCCGTTGCCATATCGGCCAACTTAAATGAAATTCCCTGAAAACTACTAATTGGTTGCCCGAATTGATGTCTTTCTTTTGAATACTTCAATGCCGCTTCATACGCACCTTTTGCAATTCCTAATGACAATGCGCCAATTGAAATTCTTCCGCCGTCTAAAATTTTCATTGCTTGAACAAAACCTTGACCAACTTCACCTAATCTATTGGCATCTGGAATACGACACGTATCAAAAATCAATTCTGCAGTTTCGCTGGCACGCATTCCTAATTTATTTTCTTTTTTTCCTGATGTAAATCCAGGCGTTCCTTTTTCAATAACAAAAGCTGTCATTCCTTTAGAATCGCCTTTTTCGCCAGTTCGAACAATTACAACAGCAATATCTCCTGAAATAGCGTGGGTAATAAAGTTTTTCGCACCATTTAAAATCCAAAAATCACCGTATTTTACTGCGGTTGTATTCATTCCACCAGCGTCAGAACCTGTATTGTGCTCGGTTAAACCCCAAGCGCCAATGTGTTCAGCTGTAGCTAATTTAGGAATCCATCGTTTCTTTTGTTCTTCATTTCCAAAAGTCAAAATATGATTGGTACAAAGAGAATTATGAGCTGCAACAGAAAGTCCGATTGAAGGATCTACTTTAGAAATTTCCTCAACAATCGTAATGTATTCGTGGTAACTTAAACCCGAACCACCCAATTCTTCAGGAACTAAAATGCCCATAAATCCCATTTCGCCTAATTTTTTAAATAAAGGAATTGGAAATATTTGCGCTTCATCCCATTCCATTATGAAAGGACGTATGTTTATTTCTGCAAAATCTCGGATAGATTGCGCAATCATTGCTTGCGTTTCGCTGTAGTCAAAATTCATAAAAATTGTTTTTTGTTTTAAAAATACAAATATAAACCAATAATATTTATTTTATCGTTAGGAAAACCGTTAATTTTTATCAAATCCGCATTTTCTTTAAAATCACCATTCATGCTTCTATACGTGACAATTGCTTTCGCTAAAGCGTATTTAAAATAAGGAAAAAGCATTAATTCTTTAATAGACGCATTATTAATATCAACTTTTTTAACTTTTGGAAGTGAGGCAACTTTAAAATTTTTATTCAAATTTTCTATAACTTCTGGTGACAATCCCCATACATCATTCATTTGTTCCATACTTACAAAACCTCCTAAAAGATCTTTCAGCTTCAAAATTCTATCTGATAATGCAGGCCCAATTCCATATACTTTAATCAAATCTTCTTTAGTTGCAAGATTTATATCTAAAATTATGATTTTTACTTTCTTCTTTTCAAATGGAATATAATTGGATTTATACTCTTTTTTATTATTTACCCAATCTGGAAATTTAAAATATGGCGACATCGTATTTAATAATGAATCCGATACTTTCGTGACATTTTGAAAATCTTGAACTGAATTTACATACTTATTTGTTTTTCTGAAATTCAAAAGCCTATCAATTTCAGCAACTGACATTCCTAATTTATATCCTTTGAAATCAGTAATAAAATTAGGATTAAACGGATAAATTTTTGGAATATAATCTCGTTTAATTTGTTTTAAAGAATCAATATCTGTTTGAAATGCAAGCCATTCTTGTTTTTCTTTGCTATTATTTGTTACCGTTTTAAAATCAATAAAAAAATAGGCGAATTGAAAAATTATACAAAGCAACACCAATAAAATAATCCCACTTCTTTGCGATTTTGAAAATTGGAAGTAGGATTTAAAAGTCATAATTTTGAATGGTTTATAGGTCGAAAACAGAACTCCGTTTTGCCCGAATTAAATCTTTAAGCCGCCACCAAAATGCCAAAGTGAGATACACTCCAAACCATAATCCGGCGGTTACAAATGATATATAAATAAAAAATAATCTCACACTATTGGCACGCATTCCCAAGACATCTGCCAATCGGGAAGAAACGTGAAAACCGTGTTTCTCAAAAAAATATTTAAGCCGAAGTACGAGTTTCATTTACATTAAATTTACAAAGTCTTACAAATTTAGTATAATAACTTCATATTTCCTCAATAATTAACACCTCATTCTTTGAGCAATTCCATACCAATTGCACATTCTAAGCACCTACTTTTATTACAATATTCATTTTTAAGTTGCAATAAAGATTGGGATTCAAAAGCGTTTTTGGCTTTAATTCCAAACAATGAAAACTTATCCATAATAGCATTATTTTCAGGTGAAACTTGATTTAATAACGAAATTAAATTTTCTGAAATTTCCTTACCTTGACTTTTTGAATAGGCAAATTGCAATGGAATAATTGTATTTATAATTAGCAAATCGATAAATGATTTCGATAATGCTTTCTTTTTTTTCGGACTTACTTTGTCAAATTGATAATGCGTTTCCCAATATTCAGACACCGCAACATTGAATATTTTATATATGTTTTTCACAGAATCTTCCTCAATTAATTTAGAGAAAAGCTGTTGTTGATTATAGTAAACATTGGCTAATTGTGATAATCGAATGGTTGGAAAATTATCTGGTCGATGTTTGAAAAACTGCAACGGATTAATATGAGTCAGCTCTAACTGGTATTTATGAATTAAATAATCAAAATTTGATTTTAGATTTTTATAATAAACGTCTTCTTTTTTGATTTCTAACAATCCTGAAATTCCAAAAATCAAACTTTCTAAATTTTGCAAATCGTTACATTCTTTTCTGATAATTGAAAAAGGAATGGAATTTGCCGCTTTCAAAAAAGATTCTCCATTGGTATTCAATCCAAAGTTTTTAGCTAAAAGGCAAAATAAAACCGCTTCCCAATCTTGTTTTGTACTTTCTAAAAGTTCGTTTATAGGTTTTGATTTTCGTTCCAGTCGCTCAAAAAACAAACGCTCTTGCCAATTTAAAAGAATAAAGCTATCAATTGAAACCAATTGTTTTTCGCAATAAATCCAAGATTTTGGTGCGATTAAAGAACTGTAATTGTTCAGTGTTTCCTTTGACACTAAATCTTTCAAAACCAAAACTGGAATTTCGGAATTGTTCTTTCTGTAAATTTCAGAATCGTGTTCCCAAACAACGTGAAGAATTACGCTGTCATAATTTGAGTCACGCTCGTGGTGGTGTGCGTACCAATCGGAAGATTTGATGTGAATTTCAACATTTCCTGCCCATTTTTGATTCTCAATTGTGATTTGAGAATTGAAAAAATCAGGTCCTGCCAATTGCAAATAGTGACCAGCATTTTCTATGGTGAGTTTTTCTCCATTGGAAGTAGTCAAATTCGAGGTGTCAAATTTTTTAAATTTCCAGAGATAATGTAGGAATTCTTCTTTCATTTTTTGGCGTATAAATTAGGTCTTGTAAACTTTGTCTAATGTAGTCAAAAAACAAGCACGTGAAACAATAATTTATACAATTGAAAAAAAAGAGGTGAAATTATCGCATCAAATACAATTTAGCGCAAGCCCGAGCATCTGATAAAGCTTCGTGATGGTTCAGTTGAATTTTCATTTCTCGGCAACAATCGCTCAATTTTGTTGGTCTTAAACCTTTGGCTTTGTAGATTTTTACGGTGCATTCCCATCGAGAACCAATGTTCAATTTATCGTAATCTAAACCGTAAAGCGCCATTGATTTGGAAAGCACATTTCTGTCAAAGCTTTCATTATGAGCTACCACTACTCTATTTTGAAGTCGTTTTTGAATTTCTGGGAAAACTTGAACAAACGATTTTGCATTTACAGTATCACGTGGATAAATTCCGTGAACTTGAATGGTAAAAGGCGAATACAGATTGTTTGGTGGTTTTATCAAAGTTACAAATTCATCCACAATTATTCCGTTTTCCACGGTGACAATCCCCACAGAACAGGGATGAAATGCAGTTGCTGTTTCAAAATCTATTGCAGTGAAAGTCATTTGAATTAAGATTTGAGATTTCTGAATTAAGAATTAAGATTTTTAGAATTACAAAAATAATGCCTTTGGTAACATTTCAAGAAAAGGCATCGCCTTAGAATAATCTAATTCGTTATACAACAATCCTAATCTATTTAGATTTTGATAATAACTATTTACGTTTTGGTAATAATACAATTCACTTTGAACAAACCACGCTTTATGTCCCAGCTTTTCCGAAAGAAACCATTTTTCGAGCAATCTCGCAGAACGTCCATTTCCATCTTCAAATGGGTGAATGTTTACAAAACAAATGTGAATAAATGATGCATAATAAAAAATTTCAGAAAAGGTTAATTCTTTATTAATTAGAAACTCTAAATCATCCCAAAAAGAGCGCATTAATTGAGGAATCTCGTGGTATAATGCCGCTTCATATTGAATTTTGAAGGTGTTGTGCTCCATTACAACCATATTGCAATTTCTGAAAACACCCCGCTTATTTTCTGGCAAAAGATGTTGTGAAATAATCTCGTGAGCCTTAAAAAAATTACTTACCGTTACTTTATTATTTTGAGCAAAAATATAGGCATTGTATAAATCATTGGGCTTTTCAATCAAATCATTTAAATATTCAATATTCAACATTTTATGTTTGACATAACTGTCGATTTCTAAAGTTTCGCCTTCGATTTTGGAAGAAGCCATTACAGAAACGGAAGTATAAAAACTAAATGAATTATTTGAAATTTCTGCATCACGAAGCATCTCAAACGCGTCTTCAATTCCTGAAGGCACGTTTTCAAAATATTCTTTTAGCAGAAATTCAGGGATAATTTTCATTCAAATCAATTATTTAAAAGCAAAGCTGAGTATTAAATACTATTTTATTTTATAGAACCTATTATATCATATTTGGTAATAATATGGTGTTTTCCGTTTCCTAAATCCAATAATACCGCAGCATTTTCTCTGGTAAATAGTTTTGAAACTTCTTCGATTGGCGTTCCTAATTGTACAATTGGATAGGGTTTTCCCATAACTTCACGAATGGGTTTGTCGGCAGCATTTTTGTCGTGTACATAACTTTGAAACAAGTCAGTTTCATCAACGGAACCGACAAAACCTGTAACATCTATTACTGGAATTTGTGATATTTTAAATTTTCGCATTCTTTCAATTGCGTGAGAAACCAATTCTTCGGTGCGCACAATTATCAATTGTTTGTCGATGTGGTCTTTGATAACGTCTTCAGCTTTGGTAATGTCGTCTTCTAAAAAACCACGTTCGCGCATCCAATCGTCATTGAACATTTTCCCAATATAACGGCTTCCAGAATCGTGAAATAAAACTACGACTACATCATCAGGTTTGAAATGTTCTTTGAGTTGCAACACTCCTTTTATTACTGCTCCCGCTGAATTTCCAACAAAAATTCCTTCTTCCAAAGCAATTTTTCGAGTGTAAACTGCTGCATCTTTATCGGTTACTTTTGTGAATCCGTCGATTATTGAAAAATCAACATTTTTTGGAAGGATGTCTTCTCCAATTCCTTCGGTTATGTAGGAATAAATTTCATTTTCATCAAAAATTCCTGTTTCATGGTATTTTTTAAATACCGAACCATACGTATCAATTCCCCAAACTTTTACATTTGGATTTTGCTCTTTTAAATATTTTCCAATTCCTGAAATTGTTCCGCCAGTTCCTACTCCAACTACAAAATGTGTGACTTTTCCATCGGTTTGTTTCCAAATTTCTGGTCCTGTTTGTTCGTAATGTGCCAAAGCATTTGATGGATTGTCGTATTGGTTTACGTACCAAGAATTTGGTGTTTCTTCCCCTAATCTTTTTGAAACTGAATAATACGAGCGCGGATCGGTTGGTTCTACATCGGTTGGACAAACCACAACTTTAGCGCCAACGGCTCTCAAAATATCCATTTTTTCTTTGGATTGTTTGTCGGTAATAACGCAAATTAGTTTGTATCCTTTGATGATCGCCGCTAATGCCAATCCCATTCCGGTATTTCCAGAAGTTCCTTCGATGATTGTTCCGCCTGGTTGTAATCTTCCGTCAGCTTCGGCATCTTCAACCATTTTTAGCGCCATTCTGTCTTTTGTAGAATTTCCTGGGTTGAAAGTTTCAACTTTGGCAAGAACCAAAGCGTTGATTTCGGCAGTTACTTTATTCAATCGAACTAAGGGCGTGTTGCCGATAGTTCCTAATATATTTTCTGAATATTGCATTTAGTTTTAGTTTTTAGAGTTCAAATTTAATAGAACATTTGCAAAGATAGTACATTGTTCTAAAATAGTTGTGGTTTTCTGGATTTGCGTGAGTGATGGCAGCGGAAATCCTCTTGCGGAACGAAGTGGAGCAAGAGATTGCAGCGAACAGCACGACCGAGTTTAGCACAGATTGCTTCGTGCCTCGCAATGACGTGAACGAGGGCACGCCCAAAAAAAGGCTTATTGGAAGAAATTCCATACCAATCCGAAACGGATCATGAAGTCGTGGTAGGGATTGTTTGGTGCGGAATAAAAAGTGTTTCCTGACATCGCAGAGTTGAAATGTTCGGCTTTTAGGAAGATTCTGCACCGTTGAATTCTTGCATTCGCGAAAATATCGAAGTTTGGAAATGCGCCAATTTGTGTTTGGTTTTGCACGAAAAATTCTCCAAGAATTGGGTTGTAATCGTTGGCGTAGAATTTTGTGAAATAATTAAATGTGATTCCTGTTTGCAAAAACATTGCTTTTTTGAAGAAATCACCCGAGTAATAGAAGGTGTTTCGAAGGACTACTTGTGGCACATTCAGGATGTTGTCTTTTTGATCTACTTTTTGATACAAAACGGTATTGTCGAGTGCAAATTTTCTGAATTTGATTTCTTTGTTGATTTTAAGCGATAGATAATTGATGGTTTTATCGCATTGTTTTGGCGTAACCAACTGTAAATTAGCAGTGTTGTCATTGCTGAAATACAAATAATCGTTCAAGGTGTTGAGTTGCAAAGTAGCATTTGCCCATTGCGTATTGGCTTCAACTTTGATGGTATTGCTCTTTTCGTTATTAAAATTGTTGTACCAATTGTAATTAATATAACTGCTTTGGTGCAAATTATAGACGTTGTTTGGTAATTTATTATTGTTTTGATATTCAAATGAAAGACTGTTTTTATCGTTGTATTGGTATTTTAAATTGGCATTAAAGTCAAATAACGATTGTTTCGTGATAGAACTTGAATAGCTGAATTTTCCGGTCCATTTGTTTTTTCTGTATTCGTATTGCCCACCGAAATCATTAATTTTATCGTTAATGGCGTTTGGAACAGTTCCCGAAGTTAAAAACAACATCGAATTATAGAAATAATTGTATCTGAAATCATCGAGAAAAAACTGGAATTTTCCCAAAGTGGTGTTTTCATAGATGAGTCCAACTTTATTATACATTCGGTTGTAACGGACTTGATCATTGATGTTTCCTGTTACAAATGAAGGACCAAACCTATTGAAAGTACTAACTTCGCCAGTATTTGAGGTAATTGAAGTTGGAATTGTAATTTGGTTGAACTCAAAATATTTGTTTTCAAAATTAATTTGATGCGTTAAATAGAGATTGTTATTCCCTTTGGTTGGATTAATGCGGAAATTATGGTCAAGGAATAATCGTTTCCCTAATAATGTAGTTTTTGCATCTTTGAGATAAACACCAAGACGGGGACGTTCTTTATAGGAAGGATCGGAGCTTTCAAAATTTTCAGGACTTGTAATTCCGCCGTTTTCACCATTTAGAATATCTTGCGAAGTAAAATGGAAATTGGAATAATACCGTTTGTTTTTGGTGTTATAGCTTGTGGTAAACCTGAAATTTCCTGTGCTTGAAAGCTGGTTTATATATTTCCCTAAAGAGCGTAAACCTTTATAAGCCAAAGAAAAATTAAAACGTTCTGAAGTATTTAAAGTTACAAAAGCATCTACATTTTGTCCTTGCTCCATTACGGTTTTGAAATACAATTCTGTTAGTGGGGTTGCTACTGAGTAATAATTAATTTGATTGGGTTGTAAATAATTGAATTGCTTAGCAGTATAACCAAATTCTGGAAAAGAAGTAGTTTTATTTAAACCATATTGTAGGGTCGTGTAGGTTTGCCCTTCATTTGCAAAAGGCATTAATCCAAAAATATCTCTGCGTAGGTAGTTGTATTCGTATTCTTTTTTGATGGTTAGCGAAGTATCTACGAAAGTGGTATCTCGTTCAAGGGTTATGATGCGATATTGGGAAATAGTAGCTTTAGCTGCAATAGGTGATTGTTTAGAATCATCACTTTGTGCTATTAAAAAAAGGGTTTTGAATAAAAATAAAACGAAAAAAAAATTTCTCATATTGCAAAATTAAAAAGCAAAGGTAGCTAGAAATATTAAAATTTGAACAAAAAAAGAGCCACGCATTGCGTGGCTCTTTAAATAAACTATACAAAAGATTATTTTCCGTTGTTTCTTCTTGCTTGAGCAATAGTAGCAGCAATGTTATTTGCACTTCTTCCTGAAGCAATAACTAAAGGAATACTGTTTTTTAATGTATAAACACCATTCATAATATCAATCTGAATAACAAAATTTGTGTTAGGGTTTTGATATCCTGCAGCTTTTGTAGTTGTTGGGGCAAATTGACTTTCTTGAGGAAAATTACCTGCTGTTATACCACCACATCTTTCATAATCAACAGAAATAGGAATAGTAAAAGGATCATGATAAGCATTATTAATTCCATCGGTAGTTGTATTAGCACCACCATTGATATTACCAGTATCGTAAATATCATAAAAAATATAATAAGTACCATCAGGTAGATTAGAAGCTGGACTAAGCGTTAAATGTTCTGGACAGCCTGAAGCAGCAGCATCATAAATACCAGTATCAGTAAATGTAGAATCTAAAAGATAGAAATCCATATCATAAGAAATAGCACATAAACTAGTAGCAACTCCACTTAAATTAAAAGCTTTGCTATAATTAAAAGTCAAATCCAAAGAATCAGACAAAAAGTTATTAATTGTAAAACTAACTGTTACAGGAGTAAGAACTGCATTTGCAGTAGTAATATCGCCTATTTGCAACGTCAATGTTTCAGTGCTCTCTGGAGTACAATCTTTTACTATCGAAATTTTACCAGTAGCTGAAGTAGCATAAGCAGGTATAACTATTTCAGCATCAGTTGTATAATCATCACTACTAGCAGTTCCAGCAATCTGACTCACTTTGAAATGAATATCTTTAGATTGAGGTTTATTTAAAGTAATAGTGTAAGTATAACTTGGTTCATCAAATTCATTTACAGTTTGTGCAGCTACTAAAGGAGCAGTAAAATTTACTGATGCAATAACACCTGTAGCAACTTCTAACTGACTTTGACCCGTTGCGTCATCTTTACTACAGCTAACAAAAGTTAAAGCTGAAAGTGAAAGTGCGCAAAACAAAAATTGTTTTGTTATTTTTTTCATTTTTTTATATCTAATTAAATTATTCAACAATTTTTTCCAAAACCTCATAGATTTCTCTTGAACCAGTAGGATTAAAATATCCATAAGATCTGTAAATTCTATCTTTACCAGTAACATTGTCTCTAACAACAGTGTTCTGAGGACCAGCATAACTACAAGCATTAGTCATTAATGCAGGAGTTTCTTCACAGTTTATAGCTGGGAAAGTTTGTAGAACTTGGGCTACTCCATTATACATTACGGGAGTTCTAACCACATCACTTGCATCAATTGTAAAATAATGAGAATTAAGACCTTTTGCATAGAATGGACCTACATAATCTAATTGTTTATATGCAGTTGAAGTAACAGACTCAATAGTAACAATTTGTCCAACCCAAGCTACATCTGGTCTAGGAGTATTAATTCTCCAATATTCACCTTGAATAACTTTATAAACACCTGCGAAACGAGTTCCAACGGCAATTTTTGTAACTTTAGAAGATTGATGAACCTGACCATTGTTTAAATGAGATACATAAGTAAGAGACCAATAATCTCCAATATTCAATGCAGCATCACTAGCTGGTAAAGAAATACCTCCAATAGATAAACCAGAAATCAATTCATTGTATGTTACTCCAATAGCCATAACTTCATGTTGTGCAGAAGCAGCAGTAGTTAGGGTTTTTAATAACACTTTGTTAGAAGTAATATCATGACCACTAGCATCCTTAGTTGTGAATGTTTTATATACATCAACAGTTAGAACTTTTTCGTTACCTTGAAAAACGGTAAGCTCATTTTCATAGCTTGTTGTAAGACCATTCCCTACAACATATCCAATAAGTTCTTTTTTAACAAGAAGTTCACCACCTAATTCGGCACCACCTGTTAATTCATCTGTAGAATCATCACAAGATACAAATGTAAAACCTGCAAAAAGTAATGCTACTAACGAATATATTTTTATCTTTTTCATATTAAAATTTATTAAAATTATTAAATTAATTCATCCACCAAAGAGGAGAAGTCAATGTATCACCACCGGTTATTGTAGCAGTTGCAGCATTATAACTATCTCTGTTTAATGAAATCTCAGTTGATGGATAATATAATCTTTTAGGAATAGCAGTTTCAGCAGCATTTACTACAGGTGATAATGCTGGAAAA
Source organism: Bacteroidota bacterium (assembly GCA_947466955.1). Taxonomy (GTDB): domain Bacteria; phylum Bacteroidota; class Bacteroidia; order Flavobacteriales; family Flavobacteriaceae; genus Flavobacterium. Next base: position 6,384 of record CANIFM010000031.1, on the reverse strand, counting down.
TGAGTTCTTCTCCATTCTGTCCAAGCTTCAAAACCTTGACCAAATAAAGCAACCCAAGATTCCGTAGCAATTAACTCTTTTTGTAAAGATGTTGAAGCAGTAGGGAAACCAGTTTCAATTGGAGCGATATAAGCAGCAGCAGCAGCGGCACTTACACCATTATAATCTAAATTAGATTGAATTCCTTTAACTAAGTATGTAGTTGGGTCACCAATACTGTTTGCAGGAAATTTAACTGATGCTTCTGCTAATAAAAATTGAACTTGAGCGTTAGATAAAATCACACCAGGCAAAGTAGCTGATTGGTATAAAGTTCCTAATGAAGAATAGGCAGCATAAGAACCAGAGTGTTCTTCACCTGGAATATTACCAACGTATGCATCTGCACTATTCTTTTTTGCATATACAGCTAGACGCGGATCATTTGCAGTTTGAAGCATGTTAACCATCACAGAACTAACTTTATATTCAAAACGAGCACCATAAACTACAGTTTCGTAGATAGGATTTGCATCTGGTTGCGCAGCTAAATAAGCTAATTGTGCGCTATCACTATTAGAGGACATTAAGTTTCCTGCTGTAACAAGCGCTTGAATCTCAGCACCTACACCAGCACGTACACCGGAAACTCTCATTAAAGCTTTTAACTTCAATGAATTGGCTAATTTTCTCCATTTAGTAGTGTTACCACCATAAACCAAATCAGAACTTGCAGGAACACTACCTGAACCAGAAGCTAATTTAGCATCCGCTTGAGTTAATAAATCTAAAATCCCAGCATAAACAACTTCTTGACTATCATAAGCTGGTTTAAGATTTAAAGGTTCACAAGCGTGTGTATAAGGAATTGGACCATAAAGATCTGTCAAAATTTGGAATGCATTCGCTTGAAGCACCAAAGAAATTCCCATTAGATTAGTATTACCTTCTGCTTCAGCCAATGTGTACATTGATTTTGCATCGGAAATTACAGAAGCATAAAGAGTACTCCAGATACCATCAATAGCGGTTCTTCTTGGTATGTATCTTTCTTCATCATTGTATTGTACTTTTGACACTTGTTGCGACCAGCACATTCCCATATCACCACCTTGTTGCATTCCATAAATCGTATTTTGATTTACACGGATAATATTACCCAATAACAAATGTGCAGGTACAGCAGTTGGATTATTAGGATCCGTATTTACTGTTTCGAAATCTTTGTCACAACTAGCACTAAAAAGTCCTATTAATGCAACAAATAAAATTGATATTTTTTTCATAATCTACTATTATTAGAATTAAAATTTAACGTTTATATTAAATCCGTAAGATCTAGCAGAAGGAATTTGACCAAATTCTTGACCTTGCTCCCCGTTAGCACTACTAAAACCTGTTTCAGGATCAATTTGCGGGCATTTTTTGTATAAAATTGCTAAGTTTCTAGCAACTAATGAGAATTTAAAATCTTCAACAAAAGTACCTTTTAACCATTTTTTTGGAAAAGAATAACCCAATGTCATTGCTCTTAATTTAACATAAGTAGCATCAAAAATCGCACTAGATTCAACGGTATTTCCATAAGAAGTTTGGTTGAATTCTTTTGCACTAACAACTACATTATTTTGAACATATTGACCAGCATCATTTAACATAACACCATTACCAACAACACCAGTTTCACGACCAATTAATGATTCTTCCAAAGTACCAGCATATCTACCCCAAGCATACGTCATTGAGTGAACATCACCACCTACTTTAGCATCAATTAAAGTACTGAAATCTAAATCTTTGTATTTGAAACTAAAGTTAGCACCACCTGTCCAATCTGGAGTAATGTTACCTAAAACTTTTTTAGTAGTTTCAACTTTTGGTAAACCATTTTCATATACAACACTTCCACTAGCATCTCTTACGAAATCTCTACCAACAAGGTCACCATAAGCATCTCCCGGTCTAGCCTCTAGAGTAACACCCCATTGACCACCTAAAATATAAGTATCTAATTCTCCTAACGAAGTAACTTTATTCTGATTTTTTGCAAAGTTCAAATCTACATCAAAACTAAAATCTTTAGCTTTTAAAACAGTAATACCTGCTTGTAATTCGATTCCTTTGTTTTCCATGTTTGCAATATTATCCCAAACACTTGTAAAACCAGTAGCACCAGTAACTTGAATCGGCACTAATAAATCAGAACTTTTCTTAGTATAATAAGTTGCAGCGAAACGTAATCTGTTATTGAAACCATTCAAATCAACACCAATTTCAGTCCCAACAACCGATTCTGGTTTTAGATTAGGATTATATTGTGTATTTGGAGTTGAGGCTTGATTTCCCCAACCTGAGTTTGCAAGAGAATAAGTTGAGTTCAGTTTGTACGCAGTTAAAGCACCAACACCTCCAACTTTAGACCAACCACCTCTTAATTTCAAATAGTTGATTTTAGCATCTTTCAATCCAAGGATTTCAGATAAAACTACAGAACCTGAAATTGCAGGATAAAAGAAGGAATTGTTTTTCACAGGCAATACACTCGCCCAGTCATTTCTTCCAGAGAAATCAACGAAGATATAATCTTTGTAAGACAACTGACCAAATCCTAAAACGGAACCTATTCTGCTTTCAACATATTGATTTCCAACTGTCGCAACTGTTCCTGTTTTAATATTTGACAAACTGTAAAAGTTAGGCAATTCTAAACCTGGAATACTTCCGTAGGTTTGCGTTCTAACGTTTTTCATCTCATTACCACCAAAATTCAAAGATAAATTCAAATCTGAAGTAAGTTGTTTTTTGTAGCTTAAAATCAATTCTGTATTTATTTCAGAATATCTCAAAGCATTTTCACTATACGACCCACTTGGCGCAGCATTTGAACCAATTGCTTGTCTAGAAGTCGTCAATTGAGAATAATGATCTAAAGCAATTTTTCCAGTTGCAGAAAATGCTTTGTTGAATTGGTATGTCATATAAGTAGATCCAGTAACCCTGTCTCTGTTATATGTATTTGTATTTGTTTCAAGTACCCAATATGGATTGTTTTGAAAAACGTTATTCCAGTTTATCGGAGTCCCAGCAGAAGGAGTATTTGCTGGCGCTAAAGGAAGATTTCTCCAATCCTTTAAATCCGAAAAGTTTACGTTTCTAGCTGACCAAAGAAATTGTTGAGCAGCGTTTTCGTTACTATAACCAGCAGTTGGTAAGTTTGCACTTTTATCATTAAAATACATTAAAGATACACCACTACTTAATTTTTCTCCTAATTTAATGTTACCATTAATACTAACATTGAATTTTTTGAAATCTGTAGAAGGAACCATACCAGTTTCTTTAGAGTTTCCAATAGACATTCTAAAATTAGCATCTTCATTACCAGCAGACATAGACAAGTTATTAGACATAGCAACACCTGTTTGGTAAAAATCTTTTACATTGTTTGGATGAGAAATCCAAGGAAGTGGCGCACCACCAACTTTATAAGAATCCCATTGAACAAAAGATAATCCTCTGTCTAATGCTGGACCCCAGCTTTCATCAACTCCATCACCATATCCACCACCAGCACCATCTACATATTCAAAATAGTTTGCAGTTGGACCTTGACCATAAGAATTTTGGAAGCTTGGCAACAATAAAGGATTTGAGAAAGTAATGTTTGAATTAAATGAAACAACACTTAATGATTTTTTACCTTTTCCAGATTTAGTTGTAATAATAATTACACCATTACTAGCTCTAAGACCGTAAAGTGCAGCAGCATTTGGTCCTTTAAGAACCGTCATACTTTCAATATCATCTGGGCTAATACTTGCAACACCATTTGGTAAATCACGCCCACCATCAGACCCTGAATTTCCATAAGATGTATTATCAAACGGCACACCATCTACAACAAATAACGCTTGGTTATTTCCTGTTATAGAAGAGTTACCTCTTAATACAATTCTAGAAGAAGCACCAACGGCTCCAGAAGAGTTTGTTACTTGAACCCCAGCAACTCTTCCACTTAAAGCATTTACTAAGTTACTCTCTCTAGCTTCAGTTAAAGCTGAACCTTTGATGTTTTGAGCAGCATAACCTACGGCTTTTTCTTTTCTTTTAACACCTAATGCACCAACAACAACTTCTTCAAGTTTAACACCGTCTTGCATTTTTACATTTACAGTATTTGAAGCCCCTACTTTAGCAGTAGTTTCAGCCATACCTACAAAAGAGAAAACTAAAACATCTCCTGCTTTTGCTTTGATAGAATATTTTCCATCTACATCAGATTGTGTTCCGGTTTTAGAACCTTGAACAACTACATTAGCACCTGGCAACGGTCCTGATCCATCAGAAACCACACCTGTAACAGTTTTCTCTTGTGCAAAAGAAAATTGCATTGTTAACGCTACTAATAGCGTAAAAATCCATTTGAACTTTGATCTCATATTATTTTTATTTGAGTTAGTTATATTGCAAACTTCTTAATAATTTCTTAATTAACCAAACTTTATTTAATAAAATATTCTTTGACAAATGTTAAACTAATTAAACATAGCTTGAATTATTATAAAGGAGTGAATAAAAAACATACTAATTCCGCATCTATTTCATTAGATTTTTATACTTTTATCAAAATTAAATTAATGTTAAGAAGTCATTTTTTAGAAAATTGTATCGAAGCTGGAACAGACGAAGCGGGTCGCGGATGTCTTGCTGGCCCTGTTACTGCTGCTGCGGTGATATTGCCACATCATTTCACCAATGTATTACTCAACGATTCCAAAATGCTTTCGGAAAAAAATAGGTTGCTTTTGAAACCTATAATAATAGGAGAAGCACTTTCATTTTCTGTGACGCATTTGGAACCCTTGCTTATCGATGAAATAAATATTCTAAATGCTTCGTTAAAAGCAATGCAAGAGAGCATTTTGAAGTTAAATGTAATTCCGAACCATATAATTGTTGATGGAAACCGCCCTTTACTCTCCAAAGGAAGTCATAAAAACAAAATCGGGAAAATTTTTACTAAAGAAGAACTACAAATTCTAAATTCTATTCCAAGTACTTCAATTATTAAAGGGGATTCAAAGTTTATGAGTATTGCAGCCGCTTCCGTTTTAGCAAAAACCTACCGTGATGAATATATGGACAGGATTCACGAGGAATTCCCAATGTACAATTGGAAACAAAACAAAGGCTATCCCACAAAAGAACATCGGGAAGCAATATTGAAATATGGGGTAACGAAATACCATCGGTTGACGTTTCGGTTAGCCCCAGAGCAAGCCCCCTAGCCCCCGAAGGGGGAACAAAAAAGACTAAAAAAAATGTCAAAAGTCCAAAGTCAAAGGTCGAAAGTGCGATTATCGTTTCAAATAATTTAAAATTTATAATTCAAAATTTAAAATATTTTTCCCCTTGCGTCCTTTGTGAAAAAACTTTGTGCCCTTTGCGGTTAAAAAAAAAGATAAAGGACGAAAAGACTTGGAAATCGATAATTCCACTTATTCAAATCTCATAACTCATAATTCATAACTCAAAACTATCCTTGCGGCTAAGAAAAACAGCTTTCAAATAAAACTGAAAAATGTTTCAAGATTTTTTCTTTCACTTCTTGTTCGTCCACTTTTTCAACACCCAATTCCACGTTCAAAGAAGTGACTGCTTTCCCTCGGATGCCACACGGAATAATATTATCAAAATACCCCAAATCGGCATTGACATTTAATGCAAATCCGTGCATCGTAACCCAGCGAGAAGCCCGAACTCCCAAAGCACAAATTTTTCTTGCAAATGGTGTTCCCACGCCAATCCAAACACCAGTTTCACCTTCGCTTCTTGCACCTATTATATTATATTCAGCTAAAGTCAAGATTATTGCTTCTTCGAGATAGCGCAAATATTTGTGAATGTCGGTAAAAAAATTATCTAAGTCTAAAATGGGATAGCCAACAATTTGACCTGGTCCGTGATAGGTAATATCGCCACCACGATTGATTTTGTAGAAGGAAGCTCCTTTGGCTTCCAATTGTTTTTCGGATAATAGCAAATTTTCTAAGGAACCGCTTTTTCCTAAAGTATAAACGTGCGGATGTTCAACAAACAAAAAATAATTTGGCGTCTCCAAATCGGTTTCCTCTCTCCTATTCTGAATTTTCAAATCTACAATTCCCTTGAACAATTCCTCCTGAAATTCCCAAGTGGCTTTGTAATCTTTCAACCCTAAATCTTGAAATTGGATATTTTTGTTCATTTGTGTTTACGATGAGTTGCAAAGATACGAAGTTATTTATTTTTTAAAGGTGCAAAGATTCAAAGGTACAAAGGTGCAAAGGCAAACTGAAATCCTGCAAGGTCTTTTTTGACCTTGTAGGTATTCTCCTAAATTTAAATCAAAATTGTAATTGTTTT
>CANIFM010000030.1 GCA_947466955.1 Bacteroidota bacterium | reverse complement strand
TTGTATGCCGATGAGGAAAAACCTACCGAAAAAGCGTATGTCAAAGACTTGCAATTGGACACCGATTTCGAATTATTATTTCCTGACGAATACATTAATAACATTTCTGAACGACTCAAATTATACAATGAATTGAGTTTGATAAAAGACGAAATTACCTTGCAAGCATACGAAAATAAACTTGTAGATCGCTTTGGACCATTGCCAAAACAGGCGGTTTCATTATTGAATAGTATCAAAATAAAATGGATTGCCACACAATTAGGAATCGAGAAATTAGTGATGAAACAAGGCAAAATGATTTGCTATTTTGTTTCCGACCAACAATCGAGTTATTACCAATCGGGGCGATTCAATCAGGTGTTGCAATTTGTACAAAAGCAATCGCAATTGTGCAAAATGAAGGAAAAACAAACGCCAAATGGTTTGCGACTTTTATTGACTTTTGAAAACGTAAAATCTATTAAAAAAGCTCTGGAATTGATGGAAATGATTTAGAAATTACAACAATTTCAAATCCTTAATTATCTTTAAAAGGTATATATAAGTGAAACGTATTATTTTGCTAACGTCTTGGAAGTTGCTTGAAACCTTTATATTGGAAGCTATCTACCGTTAGAAAATTAGTTAAGAAAGCAAAAGAGAGAGCAATTGAATTAGATTACATCAGAATTAATTGAAGATTATTGTAGCGTTACCCGAGACCGATAGATTGATTAAACAGACTGATAAAATAGAAATTGTTAAAAAAATAATTATGAGTAAGTATGGATTTTCATTTTCGTTAAGTAGATTATTGGGTATAGCCCAAGCAAAACAAAAATTTGCAAGAACTACTGGAATACCAACAACAAAAAGCGGGATGCAACGAAAAATAGGAGCAAGTATTCTTAAAATGTTTTTTAAGTAATACCGTCTGTGTTTTCAATATAGTCCAATTAATACAGCACTTTTTTCATACTTTAAGTATGTCGAGAGTTTAAATGTTGTAAAGTCAAAAGTCTCGGTAAAGTAAAAAACCATTTAAAATTAGTCAATTACAATAAACCTTATATTTTTAACATACTACACTTTATTTCACTTACTATTTATCGGTATTACACCCTTTGATTTTGGGCTATTTAAAATAATTTAGAAGGAATAATTTACGGTTTTGTTTGAATCAAAATATTAATTATGGAACCACCAAAAAGAAAAAATAACAGTTGTTTTTTTTCCATTATTATACTGATAATTATTGTGTCCTACGTTATAATTTCAGGTAATCATACTGAATCAGGTTCGTCCAATAGTTATGTAAAACCATACCATACCCGTTCTGGCAGATTAGTTAAAGCACATGTAAGGAGATCCGTTAGTATTAGTCCGAACGCTGTTAAAAAACAGAATTATAGTAAGGGTTATAATAAACGTCATAAATATCAGCACACTAGACCCTGATAGCTTGAATATTGCTCCCGACAAACACACTATTAAACACTCGGCAATGTCAAATTTGGCATCAAGCACGTCAAATTTGACATCCAATAAGGGAGTAGTCATTATATTGTGTAAACTCAAAATATGCTTCGGGGTTAAGTCTTAATGGCGCCAAGTTAATAGTTATTAAATTATGAAAATAGTGGAGTAGTTATTTTATAGAAAGCTAAGAAGTCTAGAATCTAAAAATCTAAGCTGTCTGTTTCGCGTGAGGGATTGCAGCGGAAATACTTTGTGGAACGAAGTGGAACAAAGATTGCAGCGGAATGCCCGACCGAGTTTAGTGATTGCTTCAAACTTCGCAAAAACGTTCTAAACGAGGGCACGCCCAAATGAAAAAATATCAAAAAAAAATCCCTGCTTTGTACAACAGGGATGATTTATTAGATTCAGAAATCTTATATTTCGGTGGCTCTGGCGGCTCTTCTGTCGCGCAACCAATACTTGGTTCGTTTGACTAAATAGAACATTACGGGTACCATAACGAGGGTTAAAACCGTGGCGTAAGTCAGTCCGAAGATGATGGTCCACGCCAATGGGCTCCAGAAAACGACGTTGTCTCCTCCTATGTAAACGTGAGGATTTAGGTTGGTTACCAATGAGAAAAAGTCGAAATTCAGTCCGATTGCCAACGGAATTAATCCTAAAATTGCGGTTAATGCGGTTAGTAAAACGGGACGCAAACGGGATTTTCCAGATTGAATGATGACGTGTTTTATTTCGGCAATGGTTAAATCGTCGTGTGAAGATTGCTTGTTTTCGATTACTTTTTCGTCCAATAATAGCACGAAGAAATCCATTAATACGATTCCGTTTTTCACGACAATTCCTGATAAAGCAATGATTCCCATCATCGTCATTAGGATTACGAAATCCATTCCTGCAAAGACGTAACCGTAGAATACGCCGCTGAAACTTAGTAAAACGGTGAACATAATGATGGCGGTTTTTGATATGGAATTAAATTGCAACACGATAATTATGGTGATGCTTGCCAATGCCAAAAGTAGTGCTCCAAACAAGAAACTGGAATCTTTTTTCTGTTGTTCTTGCTCGCCAGAAAAGGAATACGTGATGTCGCCTGCCATTTTATAATTGGCTGCTTTAAGTTGTGATTCGATTTGTTTTGTAATTCCGTCGCCATTTGCCCCTGTTAAAACATTGGAATAAATGGTCATAATTCGTTTTGAATTCTTGCGTTTTATTTGGTTGAACGTGAATTTTTTCTCGGTCGTTGCCAAAGCAGAAATCGGAACTTGAATGATTTGTCCGTTGTTTTGATTTCGGAAAGTTACGGGTTGGTTGAACAAAATACTTTCGTTTTTGCGTTGGTCTTCCTGCAAACGCATTACGATATTGTAATCGTCTTTCCCTTCTTTGTAGGTTGAAATTTCTTGTCCGTAAATCGCTCTACGCATCGTAAATCCTAATTGTCCCGTGCTGGCACCCAAACTTCCAATGCTCACACGATCGACATTTACTTCTAGTTCAGGACTTTCTTTGTTGACATCAACATTTAATTTTTCGATGCCTTCGATGTTTTTCGAATTGATAAAAGCGATTACTTTATTGGCTTCCACCAACATTTCATCATAATTAGTTCCTGCCAATTGCAAACTAATTGGATAACCTGAAGGCGGTCCGTTAGAATCTTTTTCGACAATGATTTTTGCTCCTGCAATTGCTTTTACTTTGGCACGAATTTCTTCTAAAATGTCGCTGGTGTTTACTCCTTTTCTGAATTTATATTCCGAGAAATTCACGGTTACTTTTCCTTTGTACGGCGTTTCAGATTGATTTCCAGAATCTACATTTGGATTTCCAGCGCCTTTTCCAACTTGTGAAACGATGCTTTCTGCCAAATAGTTTTTGTCGTTTTCAACATATTTCCCTAAAATTTCAATCACTTGTTTTTCAACAAATAAATTGGCTTTATTGGTTTTAGAAATTTCTGTTCCTTGCGGATATTCGATGTAAACAATCGCTTGATTTGGAATGTTTTTTGGGAAAAACAATACATTTCTCGGGAAGATTCCCAATAATACAAATGAGAAAATTAACAATCCAATAATTCCAACTAATGCGATTACAGATTTTTTCCCAGTTAAGATTTTACCAAGAAAAATTTGGTATTTAGCTTCTAATCTTGGGAAGAAACTGTGTTGGAAATCTTGTGTCCATTTGAAAAGAAACAAGTGATACGCCCACATTAAAACCAAGGCAATTATGATTAAATGCCCGATGGCTTTCATCCAAATAGTATTTGTAATATTCCCAGGAATTACGAATAACAATCCTGAAACGATGAAAATAATTGTGTATTTTTTTAATGCTTTTTTAGAGATATTTCTATCTTCAATATCCATAAAACCACCTGTCATTGCGGCATTGATAACCATTGCTACGAATAGCGATGCGCCCAAAACACAAGACAGTGTTATAGGGAAATAAATCATAAATTTCCCCACAGTTCCAGGCCATAATGCCAATGGAATAAAGGCAGCCAAGGTTGTTGCTGTTGACGAAATAACTGGCCAAGCGATTTCACCAATACCGATTTTTGAGGCTTCAATTCGTCCCAATCCTTTTTTCATATTGGCAAAAACATTATCGACAACCACAATTCCATCATCAACCAATAATCCTAATCCCATTACCAATCCAAACAAAACCATCGTGTTCAATGTGAATCCAAAAGCCGATAAAATCGCAAATGCCATCAACATTGAAAGTGGAATTGCAGCCCCAACAAACAGGGAATTTCGTAATCCCATCGTGAACATCAACACAATCATTACCAGAATAATTCCGAAAATAATGTGGTTTGACAATTCGTTTACTTGGTGTTCAACTTTGCTCGATTGGTCGTTGGTCATTTTGATGCTCAAATCTTTTGGCAAGACTGTTTCTTGCGCTTTCGCCACAATTTCTTTGACTTGATCCAATGCCGAAATCATATTTTGCCCCGAACGTTTTTTTACATTTAGCATCACCACTTCTTGACCACTTTCGCGAGCATAAGTCGTTTTTTCTTTCTCTTTAAAATTGATAACGGCAATGTCTTTTAGGTAAACCGTTCCTCCGTAGGATTTTACAACTACGTTTTCAAGCTCCTTTGGGTTTTTAATTTCCCCAACAATTCGGATGTTATTTCGAGACCCTTGCGAGATTAAATTACCTCCAGAAAGGGTCATATTTTCATATTTCACTGCATTTTGAATGTCGTCAAAACTTACTTTTGCAGCGTTCATTTTGAATACATCAATGGCAATTTCAACTTCTTTGTCATCAACCCCAAGAATATCTACTTTTTTTACTTCAGGGACATTTTCAATCTCGTCTTTTAAATATTCACCATATTTTTTTAGTTGTTGCGTGGTGTAATTTCCTTTCAAATTAATATTCAAAATCGGCACTTCCTCCGAAATATTGATATTAAAAATACTTGGTTCTACCTTACTTCCATTGTCAAGATTTGGCCAGTCCGTATCGGCTTTCGCCAAATCTGCTTTGTCTTTAATTCTGATTTTAGCTTCTTCAATAGAGATTTTTTGTTCAAATTCAACGACTACAATTCCGTAATCTTGAAACGAGCTTGAAGTAACTTTGGTAACGCCAGAAATATTTTTGAACTGATCTTCAAGTGGTTTTACAACTAATTTCTCTACATCTTCAGAAGAGTTTCCTGGGAAAATAGAAGAAACGTAAATTTTGTTTTCCAATATTTCAGGGAAATTTTCACGCGGCATATTGATATACGCCATCGTTCCCGAAACTATAATTATTAAGGTCAGAATGTAAACCGTAATTCGGTTATCTACAGCCCAACTCGAAATGCTAAATTCTTTTTTTTGATGACTCATTATATAAGAGTTATTTTAAATTTTAAATGATAAATTTTGAATTCCCTTTGAAATTTTGGGGCTTAGAAATTTAGTTTCATTCCTTCTGAAACTGTATTTACTCCATCACTTACAACTACTGTTTTTGGCTCTAATCCTCCTAAAATCTCAGTAAAATTTTCGGATGTTTTTCCCACTTTCACAATCACTTTTTTAGCAATTCCCGTTTTGTCTTTAATTGAAGTTGCTTCAAATACAAATTGGTCGCCATTGCCATCTACTTGAATCACATTGGAAGGAACTACAACCGCGTTCGCATTAGTGTAATCAATGATTTTAAGTTTTGCAACTTGGTTTGGACGTAATAAATTCTCAGCATTTGGAATGGAAACTTCAATACCAAAACTTCTATTATTCGGATTGATATTACTCGCTACTTGACGGATTTTACCAACATACGTTTTTCCTAAAGATGCCAAATAAACATTGACAACCGTACCCACTTTTAATTTACCAATATAACTTTCTGGAACCGCTGTAGAAACAAACATATTATTCAAATTCACAATTCGCATCAATCCTTGTCCAGGCCCAACTACTTGTCCTTTTTCGGTAATTAATTCGTCAATTACTCCTGAAAATGGGGCAATAATTCTTGTTTTTGCCAATTGCGCTTTCATTTGTGCAACTGCTTTTTGTTGGCTTAACATATTGGTTTGCGATTGCAAATACTGAATTTCAGAACCAATTTTTTGATCCCACAAACGCTTTTGTCTTTCAAAAGTTGTTTTTGCCAATGCCATTTGCGTTTCCATTTGCGCCAATTGCTGACTCAAACCTCCATCATCAATAGTTCCAAGAAGCTGTCCTTTGCTCACTTTTTGTCCTGCGATTACATTTAAAGTATTTAAAATTCCAGAGAATTGGGGATAAATAATCAGATTTTCTTTGGTGTTTACATTTCCTTGTACTTCTAAATAATGACTGAAAACAGTGTCTTTCACCACCGAAACAGAAACCAAGGCTTCTTCCGATTTTTTAATGTCTAAAAGGGCAATAGCATCGTCCAATTTTGTTAATTGGGTTTGCAATTCTGCTCTTTTTGCTTTTATAGAAACCAAGTTTTTTGAAGTGATTAAAGAATCAATATTGGCGTTGTCTTCTTTCTTTCCGCAAGAAATTATTAAAATTGAAAATGTTGCGATTAAAATTATTTTTTTCATTTTTGAGTTTATTATTGTTTGTTATTTTATATTTATTACTTTTTCTAAACTTGCTTTTTTATTGATAATATTCACCATCGACTGCAAATAATTTTGTTGTGCGGAATACAATTGGCGTTGAGCCTCGCTAAAATCAAAACTTGACGATAATCCTTCTGTGAATTTTATTTGTTGTTTTTTCTCAATTCGTTCCGCCAAATTCAAATTGGTTTTTGCTGTTGCAAATTCCTCAATGCTGAATTCATATTCACTTTTGGCACTTGCATAATAAAGTTTCAATTTTTGTTCGGTTTCTGTCAGTTGCGTTTTAGCTTTTTCAAAAGCAATTTTTGCTTGTTGCGTTCTGGCACTTCTTGCTAAACTGCTAAAAATCGGCACGTTTAAATTTACTCCCAAATTTGAATAATTCAGCCATTTTTGATTGCTTGTAAAAAACTGAAATTGATTTCCAAAAGCATTATATCCCAAATTAACATTCGCAGACAATGACGGTAGCGCTTTGGTTCTTTGCAATTTATATTCTAATTGGCGTTGCTCCTGAAAATTCAAAGCCATTTGATAATTTACGTTTTGTGATGGGCTAAATTCCCCTTGTGAAAAAGAGGCGTCTAAATTGTTTATCGTCAAAGTATCTAATTTATCTGTAAGTTTTAAATCATCAGTAATGGCAATTCCTAAAGTAATTTTGAGCATTTTGGCAGCGATTTCTCGAAGTCTTTTTACGTTTTTCAAATTACTATTCACAGACGAAAGTGTAATTTGAAGTTGCTCAACATTTTCTTCTTCTATTAAACCATTTTTAAAAGTTTCCTTGGTATCAAACAAAGTTTTCTCTAAAATAACTTTGTTTTTCTCCAAAATCAAAATGCTTTCTTCTGCCAATAAAACATTTCCATAAGCATTGACAACCATTTCTTTGATTTCAACATCTGTTTTTTGTTTGGCATTTTCATAAAATTTCAAATAGGTTTTTGACGCTTGCAAGGCAACGATATAGGAACCGTCAAAAATCAATTGACTTAAGGTAGTTCTGGCGTTCATATTGTGTTTTGTTCCAAAAGCTACTTCTGCAAATTCCCCAGGATTTCCGCCAAAAAATTGAGCTGGAATAAGTGACTTTTGCAATTCAAAATTGTTTTGATAATCTAAACTTGCATTAATTTGTGGCAATCCCATTGCGGTTGTTTCCCACTTTTTGCTTTTTGCGGAAGCAATATCTCGGGTTGCATTTATTGCCGAATAATTATTACTTAAAGCGTAATTAATTGCTTCTTCAAGGTTAAATGAAAAACTTTTTGGTTTTTCTTGCGATTTTGCAGTGATTGCAAAAGATAATAAGGTAATCAAGATTACTTTTTTCATTATTGTTCAATGTTCGTTAATTGTTTTTCTAATTCTGCAATTCCTGCTGGCGTTGCTATTGCTCGTGTATGGTATTCTAATATTTCTAATTCCAATTGTTGTCCTTCTTTTTCGGAACTTGTTTGTTCTTTTATACTAAAAACCAAATTATAGTAAAAACGGACATACGTTTCTACTGAAATTCCTTTTCGATACAAACCTTGTAAAATTCCATTTTCAATATTTTGTTTGAATAACGTGTTGCATTCATTGATTTCCCTCGCTATTACTTTTTCGTAGATTTCGGGATAATGTTTTTTTAATTGGTAAATAGGTGACGTATCCGCCGATTTAAACATTTCCTTGAACATCTTTCTGATTTCAAAATTTTCTTCGATGGCATTGTGTTTTTTAGCCACAATGTTGCTGATAATCTCGTGAACTTCAGAATGGAGAGCTGCCGTACTTTCCTCAATCAAAACTTCTTTATTGCAAAAAAACTTATAAATTGTTTTTTTTGAAATACACATTTCCCCAGCTATATCATCCATTGTGACACTTTTGAAACCAAGTTTCAAAAATAAATCACTTGCTTTTGATATGATTTTATCTTTCATTTCAGTTTTAATAAATTACAAAGAAATTCCACCTGAGGCTTCAACTCGTTGACCATTAATCCAATACCCATCCTTAGAACAAAGAAAAGCGACGACTCCACCAATATCATTTGCTTCTCCAACTCGTCCAAGGGCAGTTGAGTTACTTAAAAAACCTTTCATTTGCGGATTATTTCTAATTGCGGCACCATTAAAATCAGTTTCTATTGGGCCCGGCGCTAAAACATTTACTGTTATTCCTCTTGGGCCAACTTCTTTTGCTAAGTATCTTGTAAAAGTTTCTATAGCGCCTTTCATCGAAGCATAAATAGAATAGCCTGGAACACAAAAACGAGTTGTTCCACTAGAAATATTGATAATTCTACCATTGTTATTAATAAATGGCAAAGTTTTTTGAACAAGAAAATAGACACTTTTAAAATGGATATTCATCATTCTGTCAAAATCTTCTTCGGAAGCTTCCATAAAAGGGATAGTTGCACCAATTCCGGCATTATTTATCAAAAAATCAAAATTTGAAGTGTTCCATTTCTCATTTAAAAGTTGAGTTAGATTTGAAACAAATGAATCCAACCCTTTGAAATCATTAACGTCAAGTTGAATTGCCGAAGCTTTATGCCCCATAATTTCTATTAAACTAACTACTTCTAGCGCTTTATCTTTTTGAGAATTATAGGTAATAATTACATCCGTTCCATTTTCAGCAAGACGCAATGCCGTATTTTTCCCAAGTCCTCTACTTCCACCTGTAATTAATGCTATTTTTTTGTTCATTTTTTAAATTTTGCACAAATTTACAATGGAAACTTTGAATACCGAAATAGTTTCCAAAGTATTTGCAATTAATTAACATTTAAGAAAGTTTCAAGTTCAAACTTTTTTGAGTTTCTTTGTAAGACGCAAAGATTTTAAAGAAACATCTTTTCAATCTTAACCTTTAAAATAAGAATAATGCATTCTATTTATCAGTATCAAGAATTTATTTCCGAGTATTTGCAATCGCAATATGAAACCAAAGAACCTAAAAATCTGTACGATCCAATTCATTATATATTAGGACTTGGCGGAAAAAGAATGCGTCCCGTTTTAACATTAATGAGTGCCGAAGTTTTTGATGCAGATTACAAAAAAGCATTGCCAGCTGCACTTGCCGTTGAAGTTTTTCATAATTTTTCACTCATTCACGATGATATTATGGACGATGCGCCTTTGCGAAGAGGCAATGAAACGGTTCACGAAAAATGGGATATTAATACCGGAATTCTTTCAGGCGATGCGATGTTAATTTTGGCGTACCAATATTTTGAACAATACGAGCCATCGGTTTTTAGAGATTTAGCAAAATTGTTCAGCAAAACGGCATTGGAAGTTTGCGAAGGACAACAATGGGATGTGGATTTTGAAACTCGTGACGATGTTTCCATTCCTGATTATTTGAAAATGATAGAATATAAAACGGCAGTTCTTGTTGCTGCAGCAATGAAAATGGGCGCTATAATAGCTGAAACTTCCGAAGAAAATGCCAACTTAATTTATGATTTTGGTTTGAATTTAGGTTTGGCATTTCAATTACAAGATGATTATTTAGATGCTTTTGGAAATCCAGAAACCTTTGGAAAACAAGTTGGTGGCGATATTATAGAAAATAAAAAAACCTATTTGTATCTTAAAGCGTATGAATTTGCATCTAAAGAACAAGCCGCACAATTGGCACATTTATTTTCGATTCATCCGGAAGACAATTCCGAAAAGATAAATTCTGTGAAAGAGATATTTTTGGCTACAGGTTCGGCATTTGAAACTAAAAAAGCAATCCAAGAGTTTACTTTGAAAGCATTTGAAACGCTACAAAAAATTAGCATTGATAATGAGAAAAAGGAAATATTACAATCTTTCGGGGAAAATTTAATGGGTAGAAAAGTTTAATTTACAATGGATTCAAAAACATTTATTGCTCCCATAAATACCGATTTATTGCTAATCGAAGCATCAAAAGACAATTTATATTTGAAATTAATTGAACAAATCAATAAAGATTTCAATTTGGCAAACGAATCAATTGATTTTCCAATTTCAATTGAACCCGAAGAATTAAAAGCACAATTACACGAAAAAATATATCGATTAATTCAATATAAATTCGCAGAATACCTCAACTTACTCTATATTATTGATGTTCCCGAAGACCAAATTAAAAAATTAGACGGTTCTGATTTAGTAATTTTAGCCGAAGAAGTTGCTTTTTTAATTTTAAAAAGAGAATGGATGAAAGTTTGGTTTCGAAATAATTATTAGACTAAAATAACCCGTTCAATTCAGCGTCAATTTTATTGATAATCATTCCCAAATCCTCAGGATTATTAACAAAATCAATATTGTCAACGTCAATAATTAAAAGTTTTCCTTTTGAATAGGAAGTAACCCAAGCTTCGTATCTTTCGTTCAAACGATTCAAATAATCAATAGAAATTGTGTTTTCGTATTCCCGGCCTCGTTTGTGGATTTGAGAAACCAAATTTGGAATAGAACTTCTCAAATAAATAAGCATATCTGGCGGCGCTACAAGTCCTTCCATTAAATCAAAAAGCGAACTGTAGTTTTGAAAATCACGATTGGTCATCAATCCCATAGCGTGAAGATTGGGCGCAAAAATATGAGCGTCTTCATAAATCGTTCGGTCTTGAATGATTTTTTTACCGCTTTCACGGATTTGCAAAACCTGTCTAAAACGACTGTTTAGGAAATAGATTTGTAAATTAAACGACCAACGTTCCATTTGATGGTAAAAATCATCTAAATATGGATTGTCAACTACATCTTCAAAATGAGGTTCCCACTTGAAATGCTTTGCTAATAAGCGCGTTAATGATGTTTTTCCAGCTCCAATATTCCCTGCTATAGCTATGTGCATTATGGTACTATTATTTTATAATTCTTAATTTGTCGATTTGTAAAAATAGATAAAATTTGGTCTTTGTAAGTGAAAAATTCAAAGCTTTTATTAACATTTTGAACTTCTTCGGTTGTATTTAATTTAAAGTCTTGAAAATACAAGTGTTCCCCTTTTGAAAAAAGTAGCAATTCGGAATTTAATATTTGGATTTTATCAAAATCAGATACTTTTCTGATTAAGGTAATTTTCCCATAAATATCACACGAAAACCAATTTAGGTTATCGTCAATCCATTGAAAAGTATTGAAATCAGATTCGTAATATTTGAAATTTCCTTGAAATGAAGTGGTTATGGATTTGAAATCGCCATTTGAATAATTATATAATCCGAGTTTTTGTGATAAAGTGTCGAAAACCCAAAGCTTATTTTGAGATGCAATTCCAACAGCAGCAGCAATTATGGAACTATTTTCATTTGAAAAAGTAATTTTTTGAATCTCATTCAATTGGTTGTCTAATAAAATTACGGAATTAAAATCTTCATAAAAAAGAACAATTTTCAATGGATTTTGCAAATCAATTTTGGTAATTTTTCCTAAAGAAAGGTTTTTATATTGCCATAATTGCGACTTGTTTTTCTTGAAAAAGACATTGTTTTCTAGGTAATATAAATTGGATAAAACATCAATTCCCACAAAAGTGCTCCCGGAAATAGATTGAGTTGAAACCAATGTAGCGTTTTTCATTTGCCCTTGAGCGGAACAAATAAAAAAGAGTAAAAAACCAAATATCCGAAGTTGTTTTTTCATAAAAAGCTAAATTACGATTAAACTTTATAGATGCGATACTTTCTGGATTATATTTTTAACAAAACATTTGTAACATTAATTCTTCTAATTCGTCATATTTGCAGGGGTATAATTACTATTTTTATCGAAATTTAGTAAATAGTTTAACAAACAAGACAAATAAACCAACTTATGTTAAGAAAAATAATTTTATTAGTAGCATTTAGCGCAGTTTCTTTTTTACAAATTCAAGCGCAAGAATTTCAAGGAATGGCTGTTTACGAATCGAAAACAAGCACATCTGATTTTAAAACAAGAATGGAAGGAAACAAGGATATGACGCCCGATATGCAGAAAATGATTGAAGAGCGTATGAAAAAAATGTTTGAAAAAACCTTTATTCTGAACTTTAACAAATCGGCTTCCATTTATAAAGAAGAAGAAAAATTAGATGCACCAGGTCAAGGTGGTGGCGGAATGAGAATGATGAGCTCGATGATGGGCGGTGGCGGAACAAATTATAAAAATGTGAAGCAAAAAACATATTCTGTTGACAAAGAATTTATGGGAAAAGAATTTTTAATTAAAGATTCCTTACCAAATTATGCTTGGAAAATGGAAAGTGAAACCAAATTAATTGGCGGATACAATTGTTTCAAAGCTACTGCAGTGCGTCCTGTAAGTCAATCTGATTTTAGAAATTTTAGATCTAAAAAAGAGGAACCGAAAAAAGAAGATGCAAAAGGGGAAGCTGTTAAAACGGAAGGCGAAACTAAGAAAACCAACTTTATGGATGATTTTGAATTGCCAAAAGAAATCACAATTACAGCTTGGTATTCTCCTGAAATTCCAATTAATCAAGGGCCAGAAAACTATTGGGGATTGCCGGGTTTAATATTAGAAGTGAACGATGGAAAAACCATTATTTTGTGTTCTAAAATTGTATTGAATTCTAAAGAAAAAGTAGAAATTAAAGAATCTACAAACGGTAAAGTAATCTCTCAAAAAGAATACGATGATACCGTTGTTAAAAAAATGGAAGAATTCAGACAAATGAATCAAGGTAAAGGTGGAAATGGTGGAATGCAAATGAGAATGGGGCGTTAGGAATTTTTATTCTTTATAAAATCTAAATTAAATCTTGCAAAATCATATCTTTCAATGAAAAAATTCCTACTATTATTATTTGTTACTTCAATTTCATTTTCTCAAAACGTAAAATTTGAGGGATTTATTCAAGATGTAGGAAAATCACCTTTGGAAATGGCGAATGTAATGGCGGTTAACCAAGTTACAAAAGCAATGGATTCCTATGCGATTACGAATGATAAAGGAAAATATTTGCTGAATTTGAAACCCAATTCTAATTATATTATTAAGGTTAGTTATTTAGGAATGCAATCCAAAGAGATTTCTCTTGCAACTGTAGCGACAAATATTGTTCAGAATATTACTTTAGAATCTGGTGGAATTGAGCTTGAAGGTGTTGAAATTGTTCACGAAATGCCCGTTTCAATAAAAGGCGATACCATAGTTTACAATGCCGATTCCTTTAAAACTGGAACGGAACGAAAATTAGAAGACATCCTGAAAAAATTACCAGGCGTAGAAGTGAATGCCGATGGAGAAATTGAAGTTGAAGGCAAAAAAGTTTCAAAATTAATGGTTGAAGGGAAAGATTTTTTTGATGGCGATACCAAGTTAGGCGTCAAAAATATTCCTGCGGATGCAATAGATAAAATCCAAGTTCTACGAAATTTCAACGATGTTTCTGCCTTGAAAGGTTTGGAAAATGGCGATGAAAATATTGCGATGAATATCAAACTCAAAAAAGGGAAAAAGAATTTCTGGTTTGGAGATATGAATGCAGGAATTGGTTCCGAGAACAGAAACACTCGTTATGTCGCCAATCCAAAGCTGTTTTATTACAGTCCAAAATACAGCATCAATTTGATTGCCAATTATAATAATATTGGGGAATTGCCATTTACCGTTCAGGATTATTTCAAATTCACGGGCGGTTTTAGAAGTATGATGAAAAAAGGCGGAACTAATTTCAATGTTTCTTCCAATGATTTAGGAATTTCAATGCTTAGAAACAACCGCGCAAAAGAAATTGAAACCCAATTTGGAGCAACTAATTTTTCTTATAATGTGACTAAAGCTTGGAGTTTAAGTGGATTTGCAATTATTTCAAAAACAATTACAGATTTGGAAACGGTTTCTCAAAATAACCGAATTGATGAGTTTAGGAATCCAAGTGGAGCGGTAATAAACACTTTAAATACTAATCAAAACACACAAGAAGCGACACATCAAAAAAGTAATTTAGGGCTTTTTAAATTAAGTTCAAGCTTCAAACCAAACACTAAATTGCAATTTGATTATGATGTTTTATTGAAAAATTCCAAACAAGACGAAGACATTAATTTGCTTTCAGAATCAATCACAACGGCTTCAAATGGAACGCCTTCAATTAATAACAATCAAAACATCACAACTTTCAAAGAACAAAATCCACTTTCGTTGTCACAAAATTTGAGTTTGTATTATACAAAAAGCGACAAAAGCGTATTTGATATTGAAATTCAACATTTATATCAAGATGAAGATCCATTTTACAATGCTAATTTAGGTCAGAATCCATTTCCAATTTTAGGATTACAAAACCAAAACAGATATAATATTAACCAAAATCGTTTTGTAAAAACCAATAAATTAGATACAAAAATTGATTATTATTATATGCTAACGCCAAAAAGCAACATCAATTTTACTTTTGGAAACACCTATTCGCTTCAAAATTTTACTTCTCATATTTTTCAAATTTTGGATAACGGAACAAATAACAACTTGAATGATGCCGATAAAAACAATGATGTAAGTTACAATTTCAATGATGCCTTTTTAGGATTGCATTTCAAATTTATTACTGGTAAATTCACGTTTAATCCAGGGTTTACATTTCACAATTATAACACCTTTAACGACCAATTAAACACAAGAATTAGTGATAATTTTTACCGTGTTTTGCCAGATGTTTATGCGTTGTATCAATTAAAAAAGGCGGAAACATTAACTTATAATTATTCGATTAATAATGATTTTACAGACATTACAAAATTAACTTCGGGTTACACTTTCACAAACTACAACTCTTTATTTAAAGGAAATAGAAACTTAGAAAACGCTTTGTCAGAAAGCCATTCGCTTCGTTATTTCAAATATAATATGTTCAATTTCGAGAATATTTTTGCCAATGTTAATTATACAAAACGCATAAATGCTGTAAAAACAAGTGCCGATTTTACTGGAATAAACCAAGTTTCAACAGCAATAAATTCAAATTTTGCAGACGAATCTTTTTCTGGAAATGCAAATTATGGAAGGTCATTTGCCAGAAATTATAAAGCATCAATTAATTTAGGTTTGAACTGGTCAAAATTCAACAATATTCAAAACAATATTTTTAGAACTACCGAATCACTTACGCAAAATTACACCGCAAAATTAGCTACAAATTACAAAAATTTACCCAATCTTGAAATCGGATATTCCATCACAACGAATGATTATAGCGGAACAAAATTCTTAACCGAAATGCCTTCTGCAAAACTCGATTATTACTTTTTAGACAGTTTTTCATTTGTCGCAGAATACGAATATTATCATTACACCAACAATAAAAAAACGGTCAACAACGAATATGATTTCCTGAGTACGAGTTTGATTTATCAAAAAACAAAAGACAGCAAATTAGAATATAAAATAAGTGCCACCAATTTATTGAACACAAAAACCCTAAACGACGACAGTTTCACGCAATTTTCCACAAGAACTTCGCAATATACCGTCCAACCGAGATATATTATTTTGAGTCTAAAATATAATTTATAAAACATTTTATAGACATAACCTTGTTTTTTATCCAATAAACAAGGTTTCTATCTCAATATTCCTTACATTAGTTCCCCTACTATTTCTTTTGTTGCCAATTAAATAAACCGCCCATCTCTTTCTAAAATTGTAATTTAAAATCAATTATATGAAACTTCAAAGAGAATTAAAAAATGCAATTTTCATTTTTTTAGGAATCGGAATCTATTTCCTTGCAATGGATTTATTAGGATTCGCTGATATTTATTACCTGAGATTATTAAATATTTTCATCGTATTGTATTTCGTAAATCTAACAATACATTCCAACATAAAAGAAGGTAAAAACGGTTATTTACAAAATGTTTTAGCGGGTGCTTTCACGGCAATACTGGGAGTTTTTCTGAGTATTATCGGACTCTATATTTATATCATTTATAAAGGTGGTGAAACGTATATTCACAATCTTTCCGATATATTTTTAACAGGAAGTAAACCCTCTGTTACTCAATATTGTATCGGATTACTTTTTGAAGGAATCGCATCTTCCATAATCGCAACATTTATTTTAATGCAATATTGGAAAAGATATACTCATGCCGATTAGAAAAATCATTTTTAAAGAATACAAATGCTCAATTTTGCTACTTTAGAACAATTTGACTACTTTTGACGGATATAAAAATGCTATTATGAGTATTGCTAAACACAATTGGACGAAAGACGAAATTATTGCTATATACAACAAACCTTTGATGGATTTGCTTTTTGAAGCGGCTTCCATTCACAGAAAATCACATGATCCAAATGTGGTTCAGGTTTCAACATTATTGTCAATTAAAACAGGCGGTTGTCCAGAAGATTGTGGCTATTGTCCGCAAGCAGCTCGCTACCACACCGAAATTGAAGGCAATGATTTAATGTCGGTTAGCCAAGTAAAAGCACAGGCATTACGAGCAAAATCAAGTGGTTCTTCCCGAGTTTGTATGGGTGCCGCTTGGAGAAATGTTAAGGACGGCCCAGAATTTGACCAAGTTTTAGAAATGGTTCGTACCATCAATAAATTAGATATGGAAGTATGTTGTACCTTGGGTATGATTACTGAAAATCAAGCGCATCGATTGGCAGAAGCTGGTTTATATGCCTACAATCACAACTTAGACACCTCAGAAGAATATTATAAAGAAGTAATTTCAACCCGTGGTTTTGAAGACCGTTTGCAAACAATTGAAAATGTTCGCAAAACAAATGTAACCGTTTGTAGTGGTGGAATTATCGGAATGGGAGAATCAATAGAAGACCGGGCAGGAATGCTTGTGGCGCTTTCTACATTGAATCCACAACCAGAATCAGTGCCTATCAATGCTTTAGTTGCGGTCGAAGGAACGCCAATGGAAGAAGAAAAACCCGTTGAAATTTGGGAAATGATTCGAATGGTGGCAACTACACGAATTATTATGCCAGAAACGCAAGTTCGTCTTTCGGCAGGAAGAATGAATATGAGTCGTGAAGGGCAAGCGATGTGTTTCTTTGGTGGTGCAAATTCTATTTTTGCTGGTGATAAATTGCTTACAACCCCAAATCCAGATGTAAATGACGATATGAAAATGTTTGAAACTCTCGGATTAGTGGCTCAAAAACCATTCATTAAAATTATGCAACCTACTACTGTAGAAGCAGCCGATTCTCAATTTCAAGCGTTGGGTGAAAAGCCAAAATGGTCACGACCAGGACATACAATTGAAAAGAATTTAGAAGCTTCTGGAAAAGGAAATGCATAATTTCCCAAACTAAATAAATCCTTTGGAACCTAATTCTCACAGAACATATTCCGTAATGGAAGCTCAAAGTAAACTGGAGAATTATTGTGCATACCAAGAGCGTTGTCACAAAGAAATAGTAGAGAAATTGCGGGGAATGAACATGATTCCACAAGCAATTGATTTGATTATTGTACATCTTATAGACAATAAATACCTCAATGAAGAGCGTTTTGCGTGTAGTTTTGCAAGAGGAAAACACCGAATCAAACATTGGGGAAAAATCAGAATTGTGAACGAGTTGAAATTTCGTAAGATTTCACAATATAATATCACAACAGCACTGAAAGAAATAACTCCCGAAGAATACAACACTACTTTTCATGCTTTGGCCGAAAGGCAATGGCCGAATATTCGTGAGACTAACGCTATCAAAAAACGGAAAAAATTCTGTGATTTTCTACTTCGAAAAGGGTTTGAAAGTAATTTGATTTA
>CANIFM010000029.1 GCA_947466955.1 Bacteroidota bacterium | reverse complement strand
TATTACCAAGGTGTCACTGCTATTCTAATCCAATTATTGGAAGCTACACAAGCGTAAATGAAACTAGAAGTCATTCGGATTTCACCTAAAACCCCTATTGAATTCATACCCAAAGGTGCAATTGTACTAAATTTAGCATAATTGGCATCCGTATAATTTTTGGTTACAATGGCTTGTCCACTTGAATCACCAGAAATTAAACCATTGTTTACACTTGGCAAAGTAGCAAGTCCATTTTTTAAAATTGTTAACGCATTTGAAGGTGTTCCTAAATTACCATTTCCAATATTAAATAATCTATCTAATGGTTCAAAACCTGATGGACTTTGTAAATTAGCAGGTGTAGTTCCATACAATCCTCCCACCCATTCTCCATAAGAATTTGCAGTATTCCCTATTCCACCAGAAACAGATGAATTAGTTCCTATAGCGTTATTAGCATTTCCTCCTGAAATAGTCGATAGCGCACCAGTTGCGATATTTACATTTCCACCTGAAACAGTTGAATTAGCACCCAAAGCATTATTAGCGGTACCACCAGAAATTGAGGAGGATAGTCCAGAAGCAACATTAGCGGTACCTCCTAAAATTGCAGATTGTACACCAGTTGCTTTATTAGTTAAACCACCGCCAACGAAAGCGACACTTCCTGTAGCTGTATTTGTAGTTCCACCAACTATAGCCGCAGCGGGACCATTAGCATAATTACCAGTTCCTCCCAGTATTGCATCAGCAGCTCCTATCGTTTGATTTGAAGTTCCTCCAGAAATAACAGACGCTGCTCCCAAAGTATAATTAGATACCCCACCACCAATATGTGACTTAGCTCCTTCAGCATAATTTGAAGTACCTCCCGTAATTGAAGCCGCTTCACCATAAGTAACATTAGTTGTTCCTCCTGCAATTGCAGAATTTGCACCGGATGCTGTATTTGAATAACCACCTCCTATAGCCGAATAAGCTCCAGAAGCTACATTAGAACTTCCTCCTGCCACGGTTGAACCATCACCACTTGCTGTATTTGAAGAACCACCTCCAATGACCGAACCCGCTCCTGTACCCGAATGAGCTAAAGAAGAAATTGCCCCAGTCCATTGTGGAATTAATGGAATTGTACTAATATTAACTTGTATTTGACTTACATCTGTGTTATAAATAATAAGTCCCAATGCAGCCGGAATAATCCCATTCCTTTGTATTGAGGTCATTCGTGGCAATAACATTCCCTTAGTAACCGAAGAAACATCAATCACAGAGGAAACATCAGGACTTGAAGTTCCTATTCCTACTTGAGCATTTACTAGCATTGAAAATAGTAAAAGAGATGGAATTAATATAAAGATATTTTTATTCATTTTAATAAAATTAATTTGTTTAAGTAAAATTAATTTGTTAAAAAAAACAATCTCTAAAACATCCTTTTTAAGGTTATTACTTTAAAATCAAATCCGTCAATATTATGATGATTGATAAAAAAACCTTAAAAAAAACATTTCAGAGATTACTTTTCTAATCGTTAAATACGATTGTCTCAATTTAAACAATTCCCCATATAATTATAAATTAAATGGGGATTGCCTTACTTTAATTATTCTAAAATTATAGAAACACGTCTTGCCAAACTTAAACCAGTTTTAGTAGTAGTGGTAAAATCTTTATCTACCCCGTTTGCTAAAACGGTAACTCTACTTGGATCAATTCCATTAGATACCATTAAATTATAAATGTTTTTTACCCTTCTTTCAGATAATTTAAGATTATAAGCCGCAGAACCTTTAAGATCAGCATAACCCATTAAAGAAGCTTTTGCCGTAGGATACGATTTTAAAAATTTAATTATGTAATAAACATTATTTGTAGATCCTACATTTGGTTCATCTTTGTTTAAATCATAAAATAAATTCACAAATCCTTTTTCAATTAATGATTGAATAGCATCTGATTGTGCAATTACCACTTTTGAAACACCATCAATACCATCTTTAGGTTTTGGATCCATTTCGTCTGGCACCCCATTTAAATTAACATCAATAAACCTTCCTTTACTATCAACAGCAACACCAGTAGGCGTGTTGTTTTCAACATCTAAATGATCTACAATTCCATCTCTATCAGTATCGTTCATCAAAATATCGATATCTTTCAAATGCTTAATTACTTCTGGATCAGGAACTACTACTGGAGCTGGCACATACCAATCTGCATGTTTTTGTTTGTTACCAAAATAGTAAGTAAGTCCTAAAGAGGTATTGTACATTTCTCCAGTAAGATTATTATCTTTTGCAGACGTGCTACCGTCCCAATTTAAATGCTGACGTATATTTGATACTATTGTAAAATCACCTGTGAAAATTAATTTATCTGAAATTCTTATTTGAGGAGTTAACCCGTAAATCATTCCACCATTATATTCGGAAATACCGTTTGAAACGCCATATTTTGAAGTCAATTGGGCAACTTGAATTCCAGCATGAGCTAATAAACCAACACTTTGAGTGAATTCTTCAAATGAAAGTACACGTGCTAAATTCATTACTCCCTGCAAACCGATTCTATATTGTTGCGTTTCAAAAGGAAGTGACCCACTTCCGCTTTGATTTGCAATATTGTCAGAGGCAAAATCAAATTTAAGACCGAATTTTGTACTTAACATTCTTCTAACTCCAATGTCAAAATGATTTATTATTGACATATTAAAAAATTTATTTTCATTAGATGAAAAATAACCAGTACTGTAGGGTTTTGTTGCTTTATTCGTTCCAAAATTAAATTCTACAGACCATTTGTTATATTCACTACCCTTTATAGTGTCTTTCTCCTGGGAAAAAAGACTACTAAAAGTCAAAACTAATACTGTTGTTATTACTGTTTTTTTCATTATTAAAAATTTTTTGGGGGGGGTTGATATTTTGCTTATTATTTATTAATTAATTAATTTTTGACTGACTAATGCTCCATTTTCTAACTTAATTTTGGCAATATAAATTCCTTCAGCAAATACAAATGGTTTTGTCATTGAAGTGGCTCCATTCAATTCAAATGATTGTATTTTTCTT
This sequence comes from Bacteroidota bacterium, assembly GCA_947466955.1. Lineage (GTDB taxonomy): Bacteria > Bacteroidota > Bacteroidia > Flavobacteriales > Flavobacteriaceae > Flavobacterium. The sequence goes on along the minus strand of CANIFM010000029.1, from coordinate 15,266 downwards.
CCTGAAATGTCAAAAACTTCAATACTCTTCATTTCGTTAGTTGAGGAAACTGTAATTATATTTGAACTAATATTTGCTATTATTTGTCCAACATTAAAATTGGAAGTATTTAAAACGGTAGGACTTTGATATACAACTTCAAATCTGTTATCAATAGCTAAAGCATCAGCGGTAAATGTATAATCTCCAGTTGCAAAATCATGATAGGTACCTAACAAATTGTCATGTAAGAATACAGATATTCCTCCAGTGTCAAAAACACCCTCTTTTTCTGAAATTCCTATTGTGAAATCTTCAGCTGTAGCAGTAGATTTGCTAACTCCAAGCGGAACTACATCCGTAATTACAAAACTTGGACGAGCATTAATTGCTAATTTCGTTCCGACAGTTTCTAGAATACTATAAAGTTTTGCAGTACTTACTGAATTTCTTGGAGCATCATACATTCTATCGTAACCATACGTACATTCTGGTAAATAGGCCGTTAATATTTGACTAAAAACACTATTGCTTCCACTCATGTTTAATTTATATCTATCCTTAATAACTGCTTCATCAGTAGCTCTAACAAAATTAGTATTATTAGCAACCATCTTCATACAGTTTGTAAACGTTACCGTACCTGTTGTAGGAGTAGGAACACCTGAAACTACATCTAAATATTTGACTAAAAAACCTTGTCCAGTTGCTATTTTACCTAAAAACCTATCGCGTGTAGCCCAAGCTGCTGCTGCAAAACCAGCTCTTGTATAAGCTACATAATCTGCCTGTCCGTATGCCAAAACTGTACCTGGGTTTTGAGTAACTGCTTGCCACACATAAATAACACCATCTAAATTAGGATTCCCTATTAAAAATTTATCACCATCAATAGCACAAGGGTAGGGATTTGAAAGTAGATTATGACTTGTTCCTCCGTTAATGTTTGTAGGATTTCTAGTAACACCTACTGAAACATCACCATTATTTGCTGTTCCTGAAAATTTTAAATTTATATTGTCATATTGCAATGAAGTAAATGTATCAAATGGAGCTTGGTTTTTAACTCTTGTAATAAATCCTTTTCCTGGTTCCGTAGCCGTTAATGTACGCCAACCTCCACCAGTTCCTGATTGATAGTAATATTTTAAATCTAAAGCTCCCAATAATGTACCTGTTTGTGCTTTGGCTTCCGCCAATTGAGAAAAGACATTTTCAACTGTTGGTGTACCCCAATAAATATAATCAAAACCACGCATTGGACGCGATTGTTTTGTTAGTTCAATAGTTGGTTTTAGTAAGGAAGTACTTCTTTGAACAACACTAGCCTGATTTGCCATAATGATTTTACCTACTCCAGTTACTCCATTTACAATTTCAGCAAGTTGACCATTCGCCAAAGTTAAATCAGCATTTAATTGCAGTGAATTACAAGAAATTGGCCCTGAAAAAGCGGAATTAATTATAGCTCGATCACTTAAATTAGGTGCGCCAGTATCCCAACTACCATTCCATGTTTTTGTTGCTCCAGAAGCTGAAATAAGAATCGAACAAATTCCATTTCTCCCAAGTGTAAATGCGGAATAATCATCTAATACAACATCATTAAATGAAGTTATAGAACCTCCACCAGTTATAGAACTTGTTTCCGATAAAACTGAAGTTACATCAATTATCGAAGGTATTTGTTCCCAATTGTGTGTAGTGTTACTGAGTCCAACTATTACCAAATCGTCAAAAACACCATTTGCTATTGTTTGAACACCACTAGTTGTTGCTCTCCAAGTTAATGAAATTTTAGAAGTTGTTCCTGATACTGGACTACTAATATCCCAATATTCAGATGTTGAGATGTAAGAAACTGATGAAGCATCCAAACCAATTCCTAAGGTGTTTGGATCTACAGCAAAATATGCAGCATCAATCGTAGAATCAATAGTGGGAATAATTTTTAAAGGCGCATATCTTAACTGCCCAATTGGAAATAGATATTCTGAATCTCCCTGTTTTCTAACATAACCATCTGTATATTGAGTTCCTGAAACACCACTTACAGTAGCTATTGGAGAAAATGATATTTTTCCATAAGCGCCCGAAGTTCTTGATGTCTTTACCAAACCAGTAGAACCAAATACAAAAGCTCCTTTCACATAAAACGTACCATTATTAAAAATAGCTAAATTTCCTCTATTTGAAACTTGTGCCGTAACTGTAAAAAATACTAAAAGGAATAAAGTTAACACTATACTTTTTGGAAAGTAAAATATTGAATTGTTTGTTTTTTTCATAATTTAAGAATTTTTAATTTCAGTTTTTATATATTTTGTTATTTCGTATTATTTACAGTAGTCTTTTTATGAAAATTAAAAGCAACAAATAGTACCGCAATAATAATCATTGGAAATAACATCGCATCAATTGTAGTTTGAGGAGGTCCTTCTGGCCCTTCATCTTGTGCAAAAAACAACATTGAATTAAGCATAAAATAAACAGTAAAAATTACAGTTTTACTTTGTTCCTTAAAAATCTTCATCATAATATTCGTATTTATCTAATTATTTTTAATGTCTGGAATATATAATTTTATAATTGCTCTTTAATATTTAAAAAACCATTAATAAATTTTAAATTTAAACTGTTATTAAACAATAATCTCAATTTACATACATCACTAATAGGATATATGTAAATGAGATTTTTTAATTGGCTTTTAATAACGTGTACTGAAATTCAATCCCTCAAAAAAACACCAGTAAAATGTAAAGTAAGCCTTAAAAAAAATCTTACCTTAGAATAACTACAGTAATATATTAAGTTAAAAAACCAATTAAATTATTATTGATATTCAAATTAATACAATCTAATTATATATTTCGTACAAAGGTAATCGGGAATAGTCTGAATTAAATACGCCAAGTAATAAGTGGTCGTATTTAGGTATAAGTGGTAAAATATTGATGTTTTTTGTTTTTCAGAAGAGGTAATTTGTAGAAATTAGAACCTTTATTCAAAATAATAACGGTTTAAATGTATTGAATAAAATTATTAATTTAAATGGAGAGTTCGCTACAAATATATTGAAATATTTCAAAATACTGCACGAATTAAATGCATGGATTTTATCGAATTAAGGCAAAATGTCCTTTCAATTCTGTTCCGTCTTGAAGGATTGCTTTGTACCAATAATCGCTTGCTGGTAATGGTTTTCCAAGTAAAGTACCATCCCAAGTTCCGTTTTTCTTGTTCAGATAGGTAATTAATTTTCCATATCTGTCAAAAATTGCAATGGTGGTATTGTTGATAAATTGAAAGCCTTCCATGCTAAAATAATCATTGTAGGTGTCGCCATTTGGAGTGAAAAACTTTGGAATTATGATTAATGTAAAATCGAAAGTGGCTATGCCGCAATTGTTTTTTTCTCGAACATACGCTTTTTTAACGCCTCCAATGGTATTTTCAAAAACATTGGAATTTTGGTAATTTATGCCGTCTAAAGAATATTCGTAATCGCCTGAAATAACAGTTATTATTGTTACTTGCCGTTCGTCAATTACTACGTTTGTGATAATCGGAATGAGGTTTTCGATTACGATTATTGTTTTTAAATTCGTGCATCCATTTGGGCTTGTAACTGTAACGGTGTAGGTTCCTGGACTGGAAACACTGATGCTTTTGGTGGTTTCGGTGGTTGACCAATTGTAGGTTACGTTATTAATTCCAGCATCTAAAAGGACTGATTTTGTTTCGCATAAAATGGTGGTTTCGTTTTGAACAATTGCAGGAATAGGTTTCATGGTGAGTTGGACGGCGGTTCGATTGGCACTTACACAGGTATTCAAAGTGTAGGATTCTGCATAGAAAATTCCAGCATTTGAGGGCGTAAAAGCCACGGAATTACTTTGTAATAACGTTCCGCTTGTTGCGGCAGAATACCAATTGACACTTTCAGTACCGAATGTAGCTACTGTTAATGCTGGAATTGGATCGTTTTCACAAATAATAATATTGCCATTACTTAATGGTGCCAGCGGTTTTGGTTTGATTATGATGCTAAAAATTTCTGAAACTGTAGAACAGAATGCATTGTTCAAATTGGCAACATCTTGTGCTACTTTTACACGATAATAGTGGGTTGTGGTTATGTTTGGAGTGGCATAATTACTGCTGTTTTCTCCAATAATATCATTCCAAATTACATTGTCCAAACTCTCTTGCCATTGAAATACGTTAGTTGTTATTCCTGAACTATTGACTTGCAAATTGATATTTATAGGTGTAACATCTTCGCAAACGGAATAGGCATTTCCTGTTGTTGCTGTTGTGCCAATTGTTGTGAAATCGCCACAAGAGCGAAACATAATATCGTCAATGGCAAGGTCGTTTCCGCAACCGCCAGCGCTATTATTTCTCATTTTTAAAACTACTGAAGTTTGCCCGATTCCAGTTGTAAATACCAATCCAAATTGTGTCCAAGTTGGTGATGAAGTTGCTGCAATATCGCCTGTATTTCCTGATCGCAAAAGGATAGTTTCTGTTGCATTCCAAATTTCAAAAGTCACATTAATTGGAATACTATTTCCAGAACAAGCAGTTGAATTTGCATTTGAGACATTCATTAACCAAGATGAAAATTCAAAAGTGGTATTGACGCACAATCCAGAAACTACTCTTTTGTAAAATTCACTTGGCGTGAAACTGGCATTGACGATTAATGATTTTCCGTTTGATCCATTCGGCTGATTGTCTGGAGTGTGATCGGGAGAATTGTGCCAAGAGCCGTATTGATTGGTTCTGTAATATAACGTATAAAGTCCGTCGCTAGGAGTTCCAGCGATAAAAGTATAGGAAGTTACACCTGCTGGCAATGCGGGACCGTAATCAGTTCCGCTTCCAAAATCTTCTGTAAAAATGGGAATTCCTTTACTTCCATTGCAAAAGCCTAACTGTCCAAAACTGTGGAAAGCTGTGAATAATAGTAGTAATAATGGAATTTTTTTCATTTTAAATTTTATAAGAAAAGCTGCCAATGATTGACAGCTTTTCTTTAAAAATACATTTATGTTTTATGCTTTTATTTTTGCCAATATAGAATTGAAAGTCTCGCTTGGTCTCATTGCTTTGCCAGTCAATTCAGGGTTTGGTTGGTAATAACCACCAATATCTTGATGCTTTCCTTGCGCTGCAATTAATTCAGAATTGATTGTAGTTTCATTTGCTTTAAATTCAGATGCAATTGGCGAGAAAATCGATTTTAGTTCCGCATCGTTAGTTTGGTTTGCTAGTGCTTCTGCCCAATACATTGCCAAATAAAAGTGAGAACCTCTGTTGTCAATTTGCCCAACTTTACGAGCCGGTGATTTGTCATTGGCTAAGAATTTATCACTTGCTTGGTCAAGAGTTTCTGCTAAAACAATAGCTTTAGAGTTGTTCAAAGTTTGTCCCAAATGCTCTAATGAAGCTCCTAATGCTAAAAATTCTCCCAGAGAATCCCAGCGTAAGTAGCCTTCTTCAATAAATTGTTCTACATGTTTTGGGGCAGAACCACCAGCACCAGTTTCAAACAAACCTCCGCCATTCATTAAAGGTACAATAGAAAGCATTTTTGCGGATGTACCAACCTCAAGAATTGGGAATAAATCCGTTAAATAATCACGCAATACATTTCCGGTTACAGAAATAGTATCTTGCCCTTTTATGATTCTTTCTAATGTGAAATTTGTTGCGTCAATTGGATTTAAAATACGAATATCTAATCCAGTTGTATCGAAATCTGTTAAATATTTTTTTACTTTTTCAGTAATTTCTCTGTCATGCGCTCTGTTTTCATCTAACCAAAAAACGGCTGGAGTATTTGATAATTTTGCTCTGTTAACAGCAAGTTTTACCCAATCTTGAATTGGAGCGTCTTTTGCCTGACACATTCTGAAAATGTCATTTGTTTCAACTTCTTGTTCCATTAATATATTTCCGTTGGTGTCAATAACACGAACAACTCCGTCTGCATTCAATTGGAATGTTTTGTCATGAGAACCATATTCTTCTGCTTTTTGAGCCATCAAACCTACGTTTGGAACACTTCCCATAGTAGTTGGGTCAAAAGCACCGTGTTTTTTACAAAAGTCTATTGTTGCAGCATATACACCAGCGTAACATCTGTCTGGAATGACTGCAATTGTATCTTGTTGTTTTCCGTCTTTATTATACATTTGTCCAGAAGTACGAATCATTGCTGGCATTGAAGCGTCAACAATTACATCCGATGGAACTTGCAGGTTGGTAATTCCTTTGTCTGAATTTACCATTGCTAAAGCAGGCCCGTTTTCGATGGCTTGGTTTATGGCTGCTTCTACTTCGGCTTGTTTTGGATGTCCAGCTATTTTAGCATACACATCACCCAAACCATTTCTTGTGTCAACTCCTAATTCAGCAAATAAACTTGCATATTTTTCAAAAACAGAAACAAAGTAAACTTCTACAATTGCCCCAAATATAATTGGGTCGGAAACCTTCATCATTGTTGCTTTCAAATGAACTGAAAGCAATACATTTTGTTCTTTGGCTTCTTTGATAGTTTTGGCAACAAAAGCTTTTAAGCTATTCAAGTGCAGTACTGAACTATCAATAATTTCGCCTGATTTTAGTGGTGTACTTGCTTTCAAAACTGTTGTTGAACCGTCTTTGGCAACGAATTCAATTTTAACATCGGTAGCATCAGAAAGCGTTACAGATTTTTCACTTCCGTAAAAATCACCGCTTTCCATTGAAGCAACTTTCGTTTTTGAATTGGCTGACCAAGCTCCCATTGAATGTGGGTTCGCTTTCGCAAAGTTTTTAACTGCTTTTGGTGCTCTACGATCTGAATTTCCTTCACGCAAAACAGGGTTTACAGCTGACCCAAGTACTTTAGAGTATTTGGCTTTAATTTCCTTTTCAGCATCATTTTGAGGATCTTCTGGAAAATTTGGAATTGCATATCCATGTGATTGTAATTCTGCGATTGCCGTTTTTAATTGGGGTACAGATGCAGAAACATTTGGTAATTTTATAATATTTGCTTCTGGAGTTGTGGCTAATTTTCCAAGTTCTGATAAAGAATCTTCAACTTTTTGATCTTCTTTTAAAAAATCAGAAAAGTTGGCTAAAATTCTTCCCGCTAAGGAAATGTCTCTTGGCTCAATTTCAATATTGGAAGTTGCCGTAAACGCTTGAACAATTGGTAAAAAAGAATAGGTTGCAAGTAAAGGCGCTTCATCAGTTAGCGTATAAAATATTTTAGTTTTTGTTGACATTTTATTAAATTTATTTTGGGATTACAAATATAGGAAAAATCGTTTTCGTTATTGTTAATACAGCCTATTTATGTTGGATATAAATAGAAATAATATGAATTTATTGATTTTTAATTTTTGTTACGATGAATTCCTCATTTAAAAAACGGATTTACTGATAAAAATGAAAATCCCGTTTCGAAATGAATCGAAACGGGATTTATGACAAAAAGACATTTGACTATCTTCTTTTATCTTTAATTTTTGCTTTTTTACCAGTAAGCTCTCTGAAGTAATAGATACGAGCTCTACGAACAGCACCTTTTTTGTTGATTTCAATTTTCTGTAAAGCGGGTAAGTTTACTGGGAAGATACGCTCAACTCCAATTGCACCTGACATTTTACGAATAGTAAAAGTTTCTGTGTTTCCAGAACCTCTTCTTTGAATAACAACTCCTTTAAAAAACTGAGTTCTTGTTTTTTCACCCTCTTTAATTTCGTAGAAAACTGTGATTGTGTCTCCAGCTCCAAATACAGGGAATTCTTTTTTTGTTACAAATTCGTCTTTAACGAATTTCATTAAATCTGCCATGATAATTTTTTTAATTATGGTTTTAAATCTAAGCAACATTCGCGGATTTCGCCAGAGGTTGGTCAAATGTGGGTGCAAAAGTAAAAAATAATTATTAATTATGAGTTATAAATTATAAATTATTTGTCACATTGTCTTGATTTTAGGTTCTTAGATTCTAATTAATGCCTCGGAACTTATAATTATAGTCTTTGAGATTATAATTTGATACTATTAGTCTATAATTATAACCTAGGAGCTAATAATTATAGTCTTTAAGAGTTTAAATTGATATTATTAGATTATAATTAATACCTCGGAGCTTATAATTATAGTCTTTTAGTATATTATTTGATTTTATTAATCTATTTATTTGGCATGGTTTATTTTTATATAAAATAGGATGATTTTTAACTAGTCTGCGGAGTTCCCCCTTTGGGGGTTAGGGGGCATCTTCAAGCAAATCCGGTCTTCTATTTTTGGTATGTTCATACGCCTTATCGTCTCGCCATTTGTCAATTTTAGCAAAGTTCCCGCTTGTTAAAACTTCAGGAACTTTCCAACCTTTATAATCTGCGGGGCGCGTGTATATTGGACCTGACAATAATCCGTCTTGAAAACTATCGGTTAATGCGGATGTTTCGTCACTTAAAACCCCAGGAATTAATCGGATTAAAGCATCTGATAAAACTAATGCGCCAAGTTCACCGCCTGACAAAACATAATCGCCAATTGAAATTTCTTTGGTAATAAAATGGTCACGAACTCTTTGATCTACACCTTTATAATGCCCGCAAAGGATAATAATATTCTCATACATCGACATGGTATTCGCCATTTTCTGGTTCAATGTTTCTCCGTCTGGCGACATATAAATGATTTCATCGTAGCTTCTTTCACTTTTTAAATGTGTGATGCAAGCATCAATTGGTTGCACTGTCATAACCATTCCTGCTCCGCCACCAAAGGGATAATCATCTACAGATTTCTGTTTGTTGGTTGTATAATCACGTAAATTATGAAAATGAACTTCTACAATTCCTTTGTCAATAGCACGTTTCATTATTGAAGCCTCAAACGGACTTCGCAATAATTCTGGCAAAACGGTAATAATATCTATTCTCATATATAATTAGGTACAAAGTTGCAAAGGTACAAAGTTTATAGGTTTTAGAATTGTGTCAAATTATTTAAAGGGATAATTTATTTGAAATAGAAATTAATTTATCTAATTCCGTTTTTAACTCCATAATTTCTATTACTTTTATACCACCTAAAAAAACCAATATTATTATGGAAATAAGTAAAAAAATAATTGTTGCAAGTGCCTTATTGTTATTTGCAGCAGCTTCACAATCTCAATCATTAAATGCAAAAAAATCAAATAGTATGATGACAAATCCGCTTTTGCAAAGAAGTGCTTTGCAGTATCAAGCACCTCCGTTTAATCTTATTAAAGAGGAACATTTTAAGCCAGCATTTGAATATGGTTTGAAAATTCACGATAAAGAAATTGAAAAAATTGCTAATAATACTGCAAAACCTACTTTTGAAAATACAGTTTTGGCTTTAGAAATTAGTGGTGTTGATTTAAACAGAGCTGCTGGGATTTTTTCAAATCTTACGGGTTCCAATACCAATCCAACATTACAAGCAATTGATGAAGAATATTCACCGATTTTTTCTGCTCACAACGATAAAATATATTTGAATAGCAAATTATACCAACGCATTAAAGCTTTGGATTTGAATTCCTTAAAAGGTGAAGATAAAAAACTGACAGAATATTATTTGCAACAATTTGAATTGGCTGGCGCAAATTTATCTGATTCTGATAAAGAAATAATGAAAAAAATTAATGGTGAGTTGGCAAGTTTAGGAACTTCATTTGGTAATAAATTATTGGCAGCCCGAAAAAATGGAGCGGTTTTATTTGATTCAGCAACTGATTTAGAGGGTTTAAGTTCAGACGAAATAGCTTCCGCAAAAGACAAAGCGAAAGAAGCAGGTCACGAAGGAAAATATTTAATAGGATTGTTAAATACCACGCAACAACCCTTATTACCGAGCCTTAAGAATAGGGCTACAAGAGAAAAAATATTTAAATCGTCTTGGACTCGAGCAGAAAAAAATGATGATGGCGATACCCGTGAAATAGTAGAAAAAATGGCGAAATTGCGTTTGCAAAAAGCCAATTTAATGGGCAAGAAAAGTTTTGCTGAATGGAGATTGCAAGATCAAATGGCAAAATTACCTGCAAATGCAATGGATTTATTAGCCAAAATCGCAAAACCAGCTGTTGAAAAAGCTAAAGTAGAAGCCAAAGAAATTCAAGACTTAATAGATTCACAAAATGGTGGATTCAAATTAGAACCTTGGGATTGGAATTTTTATTCGGAACAAGTTCGTAAAGCAAAATATGATTTAGATGAAAGTCAAATAAAACCCTACTTTGAAATAACGACCGTTTTAGAAAAAGGAGTGTTTTTTGCTGCCAAACAAATGTATGGAATTACTTTCAAAGAGCGTAAAGATTTACCTGTTTATAACTCTGATGTTGTTGCCTATGAAGTCTTCGATAATGACGGAAAATCGATGGCAATTTATTATTTAGATTTCTACACAAGAGACAATAAAAGTGGTGGCGCTTGGATGAGTAATTTTGTAAATCAATCCCATTATTTAAAACAAAAACCAGTAATTGTAAACGTATATAATTTTGCAAAACCCGCAAATGGTAAGCCTTCATTAATCAGTTTTGATGATGTGACAACGATGTTTCACGAGTTTGGACACACGCTTCACGGGTTATTTGCAAACCAACAATATGTAACACTTTCAGGAACAGCAGTTCCAAGAGATTACGTTGAATTTCCTTCCCAAATCAATGAACACGCAGCATTAGACCCAACTATTTTAAAAAATTATGCCATTCATTATCAAACAAAAGAGGTTATTCCACAAGCGTTAATTGATAAAATTAAAAAAGCCGAAACCTTCAATAAAGGATATGATGTTACCGAATTATTAGCAGCGTCAACATTAGATATGGCTTGGCATAGCGTCGAAAAAGAATCAGATTTTAAACCTGCTTTGGTATTTGAAAATGAAGCTTTACAAAAATATGGCTTGTTAGTAAATGAAGTTCCTTCAAGATACCATTCGCCTTATTTTGCTCATATTTGGAGTGGCGGTTATTCGGCTGGATATTATGCTTACACTTGGTCAAAAACGTTAGATTACAATGCATTTGATTGGATGCAGGCCAATGGTGGTATGACAAGAGCTAATGGGGAACGCTTCAGAAAATATATTTTATCTGTGGGAAATAGTGTCGATTTAAACAAAGCTTTCAAAGATTTTATAGGTCATGATATGGAAATTGAACCCTATTTAAAAAATGCTGGGCTTATCGGAAACTAAAAATCCTCAAAATAATTTAAATGACATTTCAAAAGAGTGTCATTTTTTTTTGGAGCTATTTCCCACTATTCGCTGTATCTGTTGTGGCGAACCCCGCCACAACAGGATGCCGCTACTATTGGGGCTAATAAAGATGTTTAGGTTTCCATAAGAACTTTTTCAAAGGTGCGACTGCGTTATCTTTTATCATCGGACTGAAGCCCTACGTTACAAAATGGGTCATACGTTTGGGATTTTTTCATTACTGTTAAGAACTCGCAATTAGTTCCTTGCAAACCAAAAATTTTATGATTTGTCAATCTGAATTTATTTCAGATTCTGTTTTCATTGAGATGCTGAAACAAGTTCAGCATGACAAGAACATTCGTTTATATTGTCTTTGTGGGGACAAATCCGCCCAGTCGGCTTTGTTTTCCAATATATAAAAATCATCAAAACAATTCTTCCTTTAGCCCCGATTGAGGCGGTATCCTCGCAGCGAAGCGAAGAGATATAGCCGAAAGCGGGAATTACAATTCCAAATACAAGAGGACAATTCGCTCCAAATGAAAAGAAATATTTATTTATATAACTTCCAATTTTGGTTTCTACTTTAAACACGCTACTTTTGCAAGACAACAACAAACAACGCTACTAAATGAATACAATAACTACTACTGATTTTAATTTTCCGAATCAAAAATCTGTTTATCACGGGAAAGTTCGTGAGGTTTATAACATTAATGACGCCCTTTTAGTGATGGTTGCCACCGATAGATTGTCGGCTTTTGATGTCGTGATGCCAAAAGGAATTCCATATAAAGGGCAAATTCTGAATCAGATTGCGACCAAGTTTATGGAATTGACGCAAGATATTGTTCCGAATTGGTTGGTTGCTACGCCAGATCCAAATGTTGCCGTTGGTCATTTATGCTCGCCTTTTAAGGTGGAAATGGTGATTCGTGGTTATGTTTCGGGACACGCTGCCAGAGAATATGCTTTGGGAAAACGAATTTTGTGCGGAGTTGCATTGCCAGAAGGATTGAAAGAAAATGATAAATTTCCAACACCTATTATTACGCCTTCTACAAAAGCGGATAATGGCGAACACGACGAAGATATTTCCCGGGAAGACATTCTTGCCAAAGGAATCGTTGCGGAAGAAGATTATGTGGTTTTAGAAAAATATACGAGAGCTTTGTTTCAACGAGGAACTGAAATTGCTGCGAGTCGTGGATTGATATTGGTGGATACTAAATATGAATTTGGAAAAACTAAAGACGGAATAATCGTTTTGATTGACGAGATTCACACGCCAGATTCTTCACGTTATTTTTATGCTGATGGTTATCAAGAACGACAAAATAATGACGAAGAGCAAAAACAACTTTCTAAAGAGTTTGTGCGTCGTTGGTTAATTGAAAATGGTTTTCAAGGAAAAGAAGGGCAACAAATTCCAGAAATGACGGACGAATATATTGCCACAGTTTCAGAACGTTATATTGAATTGTACGAGAATATTATGGGCGAAAAATTTGTAAAAGCGGATATTTCGGACATCAATAATAGAATTGAAAAAAATGTTTTGGGGTATTTGAACAAAAGGTAACAAACTCTTTATTTTATTGGCGTATTAAATACGAAATCATCAAAAACGAACTTAAAAAAGTTCGTTTTTTTTTGTTTAGACCCAAAGTTATTAACAATTTTATAAATATATATTTGATAACTTTTTATATTAATAATTATTATTTTGATTTTTATTTATTAAGTTTGATAACATATTAATAATATTTTAAGTATTATAATAAAAAGTGGAGTCCAGAAACCACTTAAATAAACGGGGCGGAACCGAAAAGCCATACGAGTAAGCAAACCTATTTAACCAAATTAATTATGACAAATTTTATGTTTATCCCAAGTTTGATTGGAAAGTTAGCACCTACTGATTATGTAGGATTCACTTTCTTCGTTGGCTGCATGGCCATGATGGCTGCATCAGCATTTTTCTTTTTATCATTGAATCAATTTGATAAAAAGTGGCGCACTTCTGTATTGGTATCTGGTTTAATTACCTTTATCGCAGCGGTACATTATTTCTACATGAAAGAATATTGGGCAGAATTCCAAGAATCGCCAACATTCTTTAGATATGTGGATTGGATTTTGACTGTTCCATTAATGTGTGTTGAGTTCTTCTTGATACTAAAAGTAGCTGGTGCAAAAACAGATTTATTATGGAAAATGATTCTATTATCTGTTGTAATGTTAGTTACAGGTTATTTAGGAGAAACAGTTTTCTCTGATCAAGCTGCATTATGGGGAGGAATCTCTGGAGCTGCTTATTTTGTAATTGTTTATGAAATTTGGTTAGGAAGTGCTTCAAAATTAGCTGCTTCTGCAGGTGGAAACGTATTAGCTGCACACAAAATTTTATGTTGGTTCGTATTAGTTGGTTGGGCAATTTATCCTTTAGGATATATGTTAGGAACTGACGGATGGTACACTGGAATCATCGGAAAAGGTAGTGTAGATGTAGTTTACAACATTGCAGATGCAATTAACAAAATCGGATTTGGTCTTGTAATTTATACTCTTGCTTTGAAATCTCAAAACGATTAATTAGCATTCAAAAAATATTAAAGACCGTCTTGCTTAAAACAAGACGGTTTTTTTTATTTCTTTTTGAATAAAACGTAAATCACCAATACATGTGGAAAGGTTATAGCTGCCAAGAAAGAGAAAAATAGAGCGTTGAATATTTGAATATCTTTAAACAATAAATACAATACTGCAATTCCTATTAAGGAAACCAACCAATACGCAAAAGCAGTTTTAATATAAATACCAAAATTCTTCCTGTTAAATTCTCCTTTCAAATAAATGACTTGATTAATTATTGAAGGAATGCTGTGCCATAAGATAAAATAAATGGCAAATCCCCAAATTAAGCTTGAAACTTTGAATATAATAGTAAAAACAACTAAATAGAAAGTTTCCAAGAGCCATTTACTTCTAAGTTCTGTTAATTTTTGCGAAAAGTAAAATCCTAAGATTAGTAATAGTAAGGTAATAATTGCTAATGCTCCCGAAAAATAATTTTCTGAAATAGCTACAGATGTTATATTTAATATGACTTTTTGTACTTCTTCAACATGAAATATAAAAAGTAATAGTAAAATGAACAACCCATAAATAAATTCAAAGAATTTGAACAAGTTACTTTTTTCTATGTTCTGAAATTGTTGTTCTCCAAAATGATAACCACTAACTACTATAAAAAGCAACAAGGCAAACCATGGAATAATCCAAAACAAAAGCGCTCCAAATCCAACAACTATTAAATAATATAGGAGCAATTTTAGTATTGACAATTGTACTTTATTAGAATCAATATTTCTTATCAAAAGTAAATCATTAGCACCATGCAATATTCCGAAGGTCAAAATCAATGCAAATCCAACTATTATTTGTGCATTATTTGAAATGAAGGAATCTAGCCACAACCCGAAAAAGCTCAGCACTATTGCGAAATTTGAATATTTCATAATGAATTTATAAATATTTTTATAAAATTAGTTAAAAAAAATAAACTAAATGATTTTTTTATTTGTTTAACTTTTATTACATTTGGTTAAACAAAAATATTTTTAACTTACTTTAACTTAATTATTATGACAAATTTTATGTTTATCCCAAGTTTGATTGGAAAGTTAGCACCTACTGATTATGTAGGATTCACTTTCTTCGTTGGATGCATGGCCATGATGGCAGCATCAGCATTTTTCTTTTTATCATTGAATCAATTTGATAAAAAGTGGCGTACTTCTGTATTGGTATCAGGATTGATTACTTTTATTGCTGCAGTACATTATTTTTATATGAAAGAATATTGGGCAGAATTCCAAGAATCGCCAACATTCTTTAGATATTTGGATTGGATTTTGACTGTGCCATTAATGTGTGTTGAGTTTTTCTTGATACTTAAAGTTGCTGGTGCAAAAACAGATTTATTATGGAAAATGATTCTATTATCTGTTGTAATG
>CANIFM010000028.1 GCA_947466955.1 Bacteroidota bacterium | reverse complement strand
TTTGGCATATAATTATCAATCAAATAACTGTGAACAGTGAAAATCGTTTTAGATTTATAAAGCCATTTTGCAATCAATAGTTCTTGAATTGGGTTGATTCGGAATCTAAAATCAATGATAAAATCAAATTTATTTTCATTAAGATACTTCTTCAAAAATAGCACGCGATGCAGTTTATTGAATATTCCATTACGATTATTTTTTAATAAACCTAAATTAATTAATTTTCCTGAAAAGGGATACGAAACAACGTCCAAAACAATAATATTATGAACTTCTATTCCTTGCTTTTCAAAAAAAATCGACAAATTCGCCATCACTTTTTCTGCGCCACCAATTCCTAATCGGTAACCAATTAAAGCAATTTTATATTTTTTATGCGATATTATCATCTACGATTTCTTATTTTCGTATCAAATATAACTCTTTTAAAAAAATATGCAAGATAATCCGCTTGTAACGATAATTTGTTTGTCCTATAACCACGAAAAATTTGTGGTGGAAACATTGAATTCAGTGGTGAATCAAAACTATTCGCCAATTGAACTGATTATTGTGGATGATTGCAGTTCGGATGCTACAAAATCAATAATTGAAGATTGGTTACTTTCTCATTCTGATGTTCGTTTTATTGTCAATAAAGTTAATTTAGGAAATACAAAATCGTTCAATAACGCCTTGAAATTTGCAAAAGGAAATTACATTGTTGATTTGGCAGCCGATGATCTATTGATGCCAAATGGAATTCAAATGCAGGTGGAATCTTTCCAGAAAAGCACTTATAAAAATCTTGGAATTGTATATGGAAATGCTGAAATAATTAATGAAAACGGCAGTTTTAATTCCTATTATTTTCCTGTCGATGCAAATAAAAATGTGATTACTAAAAGAAAAACGGGCGACATTTATGCAGCTGTTTTGTCAAGTGGCGATAGTATTTGCTCGGTTTCAACATTGATTAAGAAAGATGTTTTTGACTTTCTTGGTGGTTACGATGAAACGCTTGGTTATGAAGATTTAGATTCTTGGATTCGAGCTTCTCGGGTGTATGAATTTGATTTTATTGATGCAGTTTTAATTAAAAAAAGGACTGTTTCCAACTCTTTAGGCACTGACTTTTTTAAGAAAAATAATAAAATTAATATTTCAACCTATAAAATTCTAAGAAAAGCATTGAAATTAAATCGATCAAAAGTTGAAGATTTAGCACTTCAAAAAAGAGTTCATTATGAAATAATCCATTCTTTTAAAAATAGAAGTTTCAACTTATTAATAAAAAATATTGGACTTAGAATTGAAATTTCTTTGAGAAAAAACTTTAAAAAGTATTAGCTTTTAATTAATGTTTTTCCGAATTATCTTATTTAAAGGGCTTTCTAAATATAAGTATAAAATTACTGAAATAACATTTAAAGCAATGAAAATAAATCCTTGATTACTTGAAATTATATTCAAAATAGTCACGAAAATTCCGAGATGAATTAGGTAAAAAATATACGAGCTTTTACCCAAAAGTAGTATGATTTTGGTGCTAAAAAATTGTTGCAATATCGTCTTTTCTTTTATTAACCCCAAAAACAAAGGTGCAATTCCAAAAACAGGAAGAAAAAACGTGTTTATGACTTTTCCAAATGTAGTATCCACACCAAAACCAGTTCCAACTTTCAAAGAAACTAAAGCACAAATAATAAAAATAATTCCAAAAATACCGAGGTAAGTAAATCCTTGAAATTTCAAATTAAATTTATTATTTCTAATAAGTAAAGCAAGTGCAATCCCAACAAAAAATTCAATTACCCTTCCGAAGAAGGTGAAATCTAACATAAAATTAATTGATTTCATAAAACCGTTGAAATCAATTCCGTTGAAAATTGACACTAAAAAAAGTCCGAATCCAACAAAAAATAGTGGCATGATTAATAGAAAGAGTTTGTTCTTTTTAATTAAAAGAAAGAAAATTGGTGCTAATAAATAGAAAACTTCTTCGACTGTCAAAGACCAACTTTGTGCTATTCCAGTGAATTTCAAATCGTCTGAAAAACCTTTTAAGAAAGAAATATTAAAAAAATAATTTTTCAAATCTATTATATTGGTTTGAGAATGAAAAATTGCAAAAAATAGAAATGTAAATGTTGTTAGCAAGAAATACATTGGATAAATCCTTGCAAAACGCTTGATAAAATAGCTTTTGAAACTGAAATTTTGTTCTTCATAATAGCGATTGCAAATTAAAAAACCACTTAAAACGAAAAATATAGTTACGCCAATATGAAATTCGCTAAAAAAATCGTGACAATATTGCCCGAAAATAGCAACTGAAAACGGATTATAATGATGAATATAAACCATAAAAGCGGCAAGTGCACGAATACCAGTTAAGGCTGGAAAATTGACTTTATTCATTGCGTTTGAATTTATTTTTAATTTTCAAATAATAGGAAAAAAGGTCAATTCTTCTGTCTAATTCTTTGTAGGAATAAAAAGCCGATAAAATAAAAATACTCCCAAGCGGATAATATGCATAAGGATAGTCAATTGTAAATGTTATTATGCAAGAAGCTAATCCGATAAAAAAACAAACCCAAATTATTTTAAAAGTGTCTTTTCTAATAGCAAAATCGAACTTTTTATTTAGGATATTTATGATGTAAAAGGCATAAATAATAAATTGGAAAAGGCTCGCAATTCCGATTCCTACCAATCCAAAAAAATGATATAAAACTACCGTTGTTACAAGCAGGAATAAATCGCTCAAAATTTCTTGTTTGAAATACAATTTAGTATCTCCTTTTGCTAAAATTATATAGGCTAAAGGCCAAATTATTGCTTTAATAATTACTGCAAATAAAGCCGCTTTCAAAATCAACAAAACACCTAAAAATTCTTTTGTGTAAAGCGTTTGAATTAATAATGGCGCACAAAAATACAGAAAAGTAATTGCTGGTGTAACTAACAATAAGCCAATTTCTATTTGGTCGTTTACCAATTCTTTAATTTTGGAATTATCACTTTGGATGGCAGTAATTCTTGGATAAAAATCGGTTCCCATAGCATTGAAAATCATTCCTACATAAGAAATTAACAGCACAGAACTGACTTCAAAAAGCCCTAAAATTTCTGTTGTAGAACCACTTCCGCTTAAATATATTTTTATTAAATAGCTGCAAATTTGACCGAAAATAACATTTATAGATAAAAGAAAACCCATTTTTAAAAGTGGAATTCCTCTCTGAAATGTTTCCGAAATTGAAATCTTACTTTTGTTGATTTTTATATTTCGAGTTAAGTAGTAATTCACCAAAAAACTAATAAAACTGGATGTTAAAATAACGGCAACAATGCCATCAAATCTAAAAAAATAATAAATTGGAATTGTAAAAAGTGTAATTAAAACAGAAGACAAAACATTAGAAATAGCAATCGATTTTATCATTCGCAAACCTTGCAAAAGGGCAATTCTACTGGCAGTTAAACTTGAAAAAACAAAATTCACAGCTAAAATTACAAACCAAAAATAATAATCAGAGGTGCCAAAAGTCCATTTACTCAATAGTTTTGAAAAAATAATAGTTACTATTGCGCCAAATAATCCAATTAAAAATGACCACCGCTGAAGAACAATAAAACGTTCTGAGAATTTAATTTCGTCATTTTCAGCATTTGCCAAACTCACTTCTCGAACACTTGTAATGTTAAGACCAAAACTAGTTAATGAGCTAATAATTGCAATTGTATTGTTCAATAATCCGACAGTTCCAATTCCAATTGGACCTAAAAAAACAGCCACACATTTAGATCCAATAACACCAATAATCATTTTCATTGCTTGAGCAAATCCAAAAATACCAGTGGCTTTGATGATTGTTTTATGTGAGTTTTCTTTGTCTTTTATTTCCATTTTAATCAATTTTGCAACCGAAAGATATATATTGATTTTTAAATGCTTGCACCCATTTTTTCCATTCTGAAACTTGCGATAATGGACTATTACTTTTAATAAGTAATGCTGCAATTTTTTCAGCATTCAAATCATTTGGATAGTTTTCCATTGCATCGAAAGCATTGTTAAACCAGGCTTCATTGATGATTTTATTGAACGCAAACATATCAATAGCAACATTTTTAAACGCTTTATTTTGATTGCTTGCAGAAGATAAAAAACCCGTTTTCATTAATTCATCATTTGAAAATCCAAAATTCGAGCTTTTTTTCTTTTTATTAATAAATTTAACCGCATTCAATAATTGAAGTCCTTCATCGACTGAATTTTTATGGTTTTTCCATAAATTAAGAAAATATTTCTTTTTAAAAACAGCACCTGAAGTGGCGTATATAGTATAATATTTCAAAAACCGCTCTTCACTATAAAAACTCAAAAAAGTTACAATTTTTCGGATTTTAAAACGGTCAATTCTAAATATTAAATTAAATAGAAAGGGCTTTTCAGTGTATAAATTTGGACTATAAATAGAATACTGTTTATTATTAGAAATAGTTTTTTCGGGTAATAATTTTGAATTTCCAAGCCAACATAATTTCAACATTTTAATCTTATCTGTTTCTAAATTTAATCTAAATTTCTTCAAATTAAATGAGCTTGTAAACCAAAAATCATCTTCTATTAATAGAAAATAATTCGAGGCGTTTTTGGCTGAATTAATCCATAATTCAATAGGAATTTTTGAATTAATATTTTGGATGTCATTTGCAACAGCATTTGACTTTTCGTCATACAAATCAGATTTAAAAATATTAATTTCAGGATATTTTTCTAGTAATTTATTCAGGTATTTTTGCGGTGTTCCATCATCTAAAACAATAATTTTATAATCTAAATTTTGGCTGTTTAAAATTATACTTTGAATGCATCTGTCCAAATAATACGGTCGATTAAATGATTTTATTAAGATGTCCATAAATTCAATTTTTGGATAACGAAATCAACTTCATCTGCTGTCATTATTGGACTTATTGGCAAACTTAAAACCTCATTATGTATTTTTTCGGTAATTGGAAACGACAAATTATTCCAATTTTCAAATGCCTTTTGTTTGTGTGGCGGAACAGGATAATGTATCATCGTTTCTATTCCGTTTTCTTTTAAATAATCTTGTAATTCGCCCCTTTTTTCTGTACGAATTACAAATAAATGAAACACGTGATTATCCGAGAAATCCCAAAATGGCAACGTTATTTTATCGTTTTTAATTTCTGATAAATAGCGTTTTGCAATAGTTCTTCGATGTTCATTTTCAGTATCTAAATTGGGTAATTTTACATTCAAAAATGCTGCTTGCAATTCATCCAAACGAGAATTTATACCAATATAATTATTGTGATATTTTACTTCAGAACCATAATTTCTTAATGAGAATAACGCTTTAGCTAATTCCTCATCGTTAGTAATTACTGCACCTCCATCGCCCAAAGCACCCAAATTTTTCCCTGGATAAAAACTAAAAGCTTGAGTATTATTTGATTTTCTATTTTCACTTAAGAAAGCTCCGTGAGATTGTGCAGCATCTTCAACTACAATCAAATTATTTTGAATTGCAATTTCATTAATTATATCCATTTCAGCCAATTGTCCGTATAAATGAACCGCTAAAATTGCTTTTGTTTTTGAGGTGATTTTGACCTGAATTAAATCTGGATTTATGTTGTATGTTTCTAATTTTGGTTCAACCAAAACAGGAACTAAATCTGCTTGCAAAACAGACAAAATTGTTGCGATATAAGTATTTGCAGGAACAATAATTTCATCGCCTTTTTGTAATTTCCCCAATTGAATATGTGCTTTAAAAATCAAAGTCAAGGCATCAAATCCATTTCCAACACCAATACAATGACTGGCTTTGCAATAATCGGCGAAATTTTTCTCAAATACTTGAACTTCATTGCCCAAAATATACCAACCTTTATCCAAGACGCTTTTCAATTTTTGCTGAAAAGCATTTTCGTAAGGGGCATTTATTTTATGCAAATCGAGAAATTTAATCATATCAAAATAGAAGCTAAATTATTGTAATTTTTGGTTTCAATCTCATAATAATCCTGAACCGTTGTTTTGGCGCCAAAACTTTCTTTCCAAAATAGAATTCCTTCATTAATTTTTAATCCATTTTCTTCGTGTGAAGGTCCAAAATCAAAATACATTTTATCTTTAAAAACTACATTTATCAAATAATCGTATAAATAGTCTAAACTTCCCAATTCGTTTTTTTGATTATTACCCGAAATATATTGCGGATGCGCAACATTTTCTGAAATAAAAATGGTAGTTCCTGCAACAATATTGTTTCCATCGTAAACATTAAAATGCCTAATATTATCAGGGAATGCATCTTGTAATTTCGTGATTTCTTCTATGGAATGAACTGGTTTTGCACTGTGCTTTTTATCCAAATTAGGAATTAGAATTTTATTCCAAAACAACTCAAAATCAAGTTCTTCTTTTATTACCAAATTATTTTTTAAGCCTCTACGAATACTTTCTTTTCTTGTTTTTGAAATTGAAAAAGGTTTCGATAAATCTAAAACTGACAAACAATCTCTTCGTATTAATTGTGCTTTTAAAAGAAATAATGAATATTCAATTTCTTCCGAAAAACCATTGCAATATATGGAAGGAATCAACTTTAAATTCAATTTATCAATATGATTTTCATTTAAATAAATAAGAATATCACGAAAAATAGCAATTGAATTACCTAATTTGATGTTTGTTTGAAATACCAAACCTCCATAAGTTAACCCTTGATGCGAGTAAATTGTAGCTCCTACTCTATTCGCTGGCAAAACAGAAACCAACTTATCTTCCTCATAAATCATCAATGAAAAATCATCAAATCGATTGCTGTGGTACTCCATAAAGTCCCTATTGAATAGGAATGTAGCGTTTTTGGCAGTGCTAATAAAAGCATTCCATTCGCTGTGATTTTTAGTTTCGTATCTTTTTACAATGTACTTTTTCAATATCGTGTTTTAAACATTGGAAAATTAATCATTTATTTAATAAGAACATTATTTTTTTATAAAATTAGATTCATAAAATTAATTGACTAATTATAAATCGATTATAAAACTAAAGCGGAACGGGTTATTTGTTAATTCGGTTATTCGGTTATTTGGTTATTTGGTTATTCGGTTATTCGGTTATTTGGTATTAAGTGATGTTTTGTATTCGTAATTTTTCATTCTTGCGTATTCATTATTTGTTATTTCACATTCGTTAAAAGGAATTTACCATGCGTAAAAAGGATTTCATGGTACGTCAATAAGATTTCATGGTACGTCAAAAGGATTTCATGGTACGTAAAAAGGAATTTATGATGCGTCAAAAGGAATTTACCATACGTTATATGAAATTTACCATGCGTCAAAAGGATTTCATGGTACGTCAAAAGGATTTCATGGTACGTCAAAAGGATTTCATGGTACTTCAAAAGGATTTCATGGTACGTCAAAAGGGTTTCATGGTACGTCAAAAGGATTTCATGGTACGTCAAAAGGATTTTATGGTACATAAAAAGGATTTCATGGTACGTCAAAAGGATTTCATGGTACGTCAAAAGGATTTTATGGTACGTAAAAAGGATTTCATGGTACGTCAAAAGGATTTTACCATGCGTTATTCGTTAATTTGTTAATTCGGTTATTTGGTTAATCCCCATAAGCTTGTGCGTTTCGCTCGTGCACGATAGCTTCGATTTATGATTTTTGCCTATACGTTTATTTTTAAATTTTAAATTAAAACCTTTCGTTTTTTTGTCTTTGCGGGCACGGATTAGAAATCTGCGCTATCCGTTGTGGGGACAAATCCGAACCATCTGGGTTCAATGCCCAAAAGTGACGGAAAACACTGAAAAACCATCTTGAAATTACTCCAAAAAAAAAGAGGACACTAAATCCTCTTGTTATTCTCTCTAAAATTTTTACGATAAATGCATAGTGTGGCGGACGTACAATCGGTTCCGTTCAACACGGGTTTCATTGTTCGTGCTGCGCACGCAACGAAACCCTAGCTGTTAGGCGAAGTTTATTTGATTAAAAATTGAAACCAATTATCAATCATATTCTTCTTTGTAAGCATTCCACTATGCCCACTTTTTGATTCAATTACTTCTATAAACGGGTATGTTGAAGAAAAACCAAATCTCCCGGCGTAACCAATCCATTTTTGGAAAAGAAGTTTTCTAGAAATAAATGCACATAAAACCGCAAAGTCATTAGTGCTTTTTTCAATTAATACATTTGAAATTTGACCTTTATCTTTTAAATTTTGCCAATTGTAATTAATATCCAAAATATTTCCTGCAAATATGATTTTGTCAAATATAAATTTCTCATTTCGTTGAATGGCAGTCCCTGTTATATATGTTCCAAAACTGTGAGCAACTAAACAGTTACATACGGTACGACCATATAAATCCATAGTTTCTCGATGTTTTTTTTCAAATTTTGAAATAGCTTTCTTTCTTGCTGGTTGTATTAAAAATTTTATGATGAATGTCCCATAATCCCATGGAATGGAAATGAAATTTATATTTTTTTTTCGTTCCATACTCGTAATAACTTCGGTCAGATCATTTTTCCATTCACCTCTTGTATTAAAACCATGAGTATAAAATAGTAGGTAGTCTACTTTCTTTTCCACTGTACTTGTATTCTGTAAAATATTATTATATCTCGAAATGTCTATGGTTTTCATAAGTTCTGTTAAGACTTGTGAATGCATGTAGTCATAAAGAGTTTGCCAACTATTTACTGAATTACTGAGTACATTTGTCAAAAGAACTTTTATTTGTAGAGAGCCATTTTCATAAAATGGATCAGAGGATTTTGAAATTATCTCGGTATTTAATTTTAGGCTTTCTAATAAGCCTTTAATGATTTGTCTTTCTAAGAAATCCTTATTTTCTTTGGCTGTCTTATATATTCCAACTTGACATTGTGAAATATTAAATTTTAAAATAGCGTGATTTAACTCGTGATTTTTTCGAAAGGGATCAGAAAGATTTGAGTAATCTCTTTGCTCCAAAAGCTCTTCACTTCTCCGAAAATAAGGCAAAGCTTTTACGTATTTCTTTTCGTCAAATAAACTTTTACCAATGGGGAAGTATTCTTTTAGTTCTGCATTTAAAAGATGATCTTTTAAATATCTATACCACAATATTAAATTTTCATCGACAAGTGATGACTCTGGATATTTATCGATTATATCTTTAATTAATTTTTGTTGCTCTAAACTTATTGTTCGGCACGCATCATATTCTTTTTTCTTTAGTTTAAATGAGAAATCACAATCTAGGCTTTCATAAAGATATATTGTAGATAGAAAAGCCTTTTCATCGTTATTCACATCCTCAGATTTCAAGATTAAATCATAACACTGCTTATAAAGATTTTGCGCTGCAGGATATAAAACGTGTAGGGTGACTTTAGTATTGGCTAGATTTTTAAGCTCTTGTGCATTATCGACGATTAAATTTATCTCTTCATGTGTCATGTATTCGGTTAGTTTTTCAGTTTTTGTTTAAATTTCGCCTAACTTATTTATATACTCAGTTTCTAAGCCAAAAATTGAGTATATCTATCTTTTTTAGCTGTATTTACTCAACTTTAATTGAGTACTATTTTTTAATTTGCTAAAAACAACAACGTGTTTTTGTTGTATAGCAAATCCTGCGTATGCTTTGTGAGGGATAGTAAAAGCGGCAAAGCGAATTTTGACTTGGAATCAAAGAAATAAAGGAATCTTATTTCGACGATAAATACAATGTTTTTGTATTCTTTGTAAATGTAACGTTTAATTTGGATAATCGGTTTTTTTGAGAAAAAGTTTTTTCCTATCCTCTCCCGAAGTTTCGGGACTATCCGAAGGAAAGGGAGACGAGATGGGAAAGTGTTAGAGGGAAAACCCGGTTTTTGTTGTTTTTTTGTCATTCCGACGCAGGAGAAATCACATTATTTTTGTGAATTGCTTTATGTGATTCCTCCTTCGTCGGAAAGACAAACTGGATGTTATTCGTTAATTTGGTTATTTGTTTAATCGTTGATGCGTTAATTTGGTTATTCGTTAATGCGGTTATTTGGAAAAGGGTTAATCGGTTAAAAACTTTGCGAACTTTGCGTAAGACTTTGCGCCCTTTGCGGTTAAAAAAAAGAAGAAGATTGCCTCGTTCCTCGCAATGACTGTTAGAATCTGAAATAAATTCAGATTGACAAAATATAAAATAATCAAAACAATTAATCCTTCAGCCCCGATTGCAATGGAAATCCTGCGCTTTTTAGCGCAGATTGCAATGGAAAGCGGGAATTGCAATGGCAAATACAAGAGGACAATTCGCTCCAAATGAAATAGAGATTGCTTCATTCTTCCCAATGACTTTCTAAACGAGGGCGCGCCCTAATGAAAATTATTACTATTTGATATTTTAATTTGATTTTGAAGTAGGATCTTAAATATTATTTTTATAAAATTAGATTTATAAAATTAATTGACTAATTTTAAATCGATTATAAAACTAAAAATGAAACAGCGCATTAGAACTATACTTTTTGGAACGATTTTACTTTTTTCAAGCATCATTTTTGGGCAAGATATTTCGTTGTTTCAACAATTTAATGGCAGATACGACTTTGTTTTTGTTGGAAACACCTTAAATCCAATTGAAAATTCCTATCAAAGTACGGTGGAAGTTCTTACAACTTCTTCTGCTGATTTGACCCTAAATCCAAACGATGTGATTGAAAAAGCCTATTTGTATTGGGCGGGTTGCGGAACGGGCGATTTTGATGTGAAATTAAACGGTCAAGCCATTACACCTGACAGAACTTTTAGCCATCAAAGAGTTTTTTCAAGTTTGGTTTTTGATTATTTCAGTGCTTTTAAAGACGTTACTGCTCAAGTTCAAGCCACTGGAAATGGCAGTTATACTATTTCAGATCTTGATGTTTCTAGTTTTATTGACTTTCACGCTCAAAGAAGTACGAATTTTGCTGGTTGGGCGCTAATTGTTGTTTATAAAAATCCGGCTTTACCCTTGAATCAATTGAATGTTTATGACGGAATGCAAGCAGTTCCTGACGAAATAAACATTACCCTTAACAGTTTGAATGTTATTGATAATGTAGATGCGAAAATTGGTTTTCTGGCTTGGGAAGGCGATTCTGGAATTGCCGTAAATGAAACGTTACGAATTAATGGAAATCCCATAGGAAATCCACCGTTAAACCCTGTTGATAATGCATTTAACGGTACCAATAGTTTGACAAATTCTTCCACTTTATACAATATGGATTTGGATGTTTATCCAATTCAAAACAACATAAATATTGGTGATACTTCTGCACAAATTCAACTTACTTCTGGGCAAGATTTCGTGATGATAAATGCCATTGTAACCAAATTAAACAGTCAATTGCCCGATGCAACTGTGGCAATTAATAACGTTGCAACGACTTGCGATTCGAGAACGATAATTGCTGATTTTAAGGTTTCTAATTACAATTCTACGGCTGTTTTACCGTTGAATACTCCAATTTCAATTTATGCAAATGATGTATTTATTCGAACTTTTTTCACGCAAACAATCATACCAATTGATGGAAATGAAATTGGGCAAGTAACGCTTATTATTCCAAATACAATCGCTGATAGTTTCGATTTGAAATTTATTGTTGATGATAATGGTTCAGGTGTTGGAATTGTTACAGAAATTAGTGAAATCAATAATAAATTTACTGTTCCCGTAGTTCTAAGAGTTTCGCCTTTGTTCAATTTATTGCCAAATAATGAAGCTTGTAATGAAGGTGCTGGCAAAGGAACTTTCAATTTTTCGGATTATGAAACTTTAGTAAAAGTAAATTCTAGCGACACTGTTCGTTTTTATGACTCTTTATTAAATGCTCAAAACAACACAAATCCAATTTTTAATACTTCCAATTTTGTTGCATTATCAACTCCAAAAACAATTTATATTCGTTTAGAAAATGCGCATTGTTCCAATATTACTTCATTTATATTGGAAACAAAAAACTGTCCTCCTATAGTTCATAATTTTGTTTCTGCCAATAACGACGGTGAAAATGACACTTTTCATATTGACGGATTGATAGGCATTTTCCTGAAATACAAAGTTTCCATTTACAACCGTTGGGGAACTTTAATTTGGACAGGAAATAGCGCTACTCAAGAATGGGACGGTTTTGCGACCAATGGAATTTTGCTTGACAATAAAGAAATTCCTGCGGGAACTTATTTTTATATAATTGATTTAAATGACCCTGATTATAGCGAAGCACTAACAGGATATTTGTATTTAACGCGATAGTTTTTCACTAAAAATAACTCACATCAATTTCTCTCATTATATTTGTAGCATAATTTTTCAACACCTACTATTTTGAAACAAATCACATCCGTTCAAAATCCATATATAAAGTCATTGGTACTTTTACAGGAAAAAGCAAAAGCCAGAAAACAATCGGGGACTTTTTTGATTGAAGGGCAACGCGAAATTTCATTGGCAATAAAAGGCGGATATGAAATTGATACGATTTTGTTTTACCCTGAATTGATTTCTGAAATTGAAATAAATCAACTGTCAAAGCAGCAATTTAACTTGATTGAAATCAATAAAGAAGTGTTTGAGAAATTAGCCTATCGAGATACAACCGAAGGAATTATTGGAATTGCAAAAAGTAAAAATTTGAATTTATCAGATTTAAAACTGAAAGACAATCCTTTGATTTTGATTGCCGAAGCACCCGAAAAACCTGGAAATATTGGTGCTTTATTGCGAACCGCAGATGCCGCCAATCTTGACGCTGTGATTATTGCCAATCCAAAAGGCGATTTGTTTAATCCAAATGTGGTGCGTTCCAGCGTTGGATGTTTGTTTACCAATCAAATTGCAACAGGCACAACATCTGAAATAATTGCGTATTTGAAAGAGCGAAAAATCAATTTTTATTGTGCTACATTACAAAATTCAACGTCCTATCATACGCAAGATTATACCACGCCAACGGCTTTGGTTGTTGGAACTGAAGCAACTGGTTTGACTCAAGAATGGCGAGATGCAGCGACACAAAATATCATTATTCCAATGCAAGGTGAAATCGATTCAATGAATGTTTCGGTTGCCGCAGCCATATTAATATTTGAAGCAAAAAGGCAAAGAGGATTTTAATTTTTCAAGATTGAAATGGTATTTATATCACAATTATAATTCATCGTTTGCACATCTCGTTACTTATTCATAATTTTAGAAATTGAATGAAAAATAGCTATGACAGAAATTGAAATAGAACAAGAAAACAAGGCTATTGCCCGAGAATATAAAGAACTTCTCCGAATAAGTTATCAAACATTAACACCCGAAGATAAAAAATTAATCCGAAAAGCTTTTGATGTTTCTGTCGATGCGCATCAGGAACAACGAAGAAAATCAGGTGAAGCCTATATTTTTCATCCCATTGCTGTTGCAAAAATTGTAGCTTCAGAAATTGGTTTGGGTGCCACTTCAATTGCTGCAGCTTTATTGCACGATGTTGTTGAAGATACCGATATTACCGTTTTAGACATTGAAAAAATGTTCAATCCAAAAGTAGCACAACTTGTGGAAGGATTGACCAAAATTTCCAAAATTCAAAAAGATTTAAACTCCTCGACACAAGCAGAGAATTTTAGAAAAATGATTCTTACATTAAATGATGATGTGCGGGTAATTTTGATAAAATTGGCTGACCGTCTCCATAATATGCAAACTATGGATTCGATGGAAGAATATAAACAGACTAAAATTGCATCGGAAACCTTATATATTTATGCTCCTCTTGCCCACCGATTGGGATTGTATAATATAAAAACGCAGTTGGAAGATTTAGGATTAAAATATACGGAGCCTGCTGTTTATAAAGATATTGTCAATAAAATTAAAGAAACAAAAGAGGAACAAGACGCCTATATAAAAAATATATCTGAAGTTTTGAAGAAATCTTTGGATGTTGAAGGAATTGAATATGTTATAAAAGGGCGACCAAAATCAATCTATTCTATTCGTAGAAAAATGAAGGCTCAAAATGTGAGTTACGATGAAGTCTATGATAAATTTGCACTTAGAATTGTCTATAAATCAAATCCACACGATGAAAAATTTGTCGCTTGGAAGATTTATTCGATTGTAACAGATCATTACAGACCAAGTCCAAGTCGGTTGCGAGATTGGATTTCATCACCAAAATCAACAGGTTATGAAGCATTACATATTACTGTTATGGGGCCTTTGGGACGCTGGGTTGAAGTTCAAGTTCGTAGTGAACGGATGGATGAAATTGCCGAAAAAGGATATGCTGCACATTATAAATACAAACAAGGGGCAACGGAAGAAAGCGGATTGGATGTTTGGTTGAACCTGTTAAAGGAAGCATTAGAAAATCAGGAAAAAAATGCGGTTGACTTTGTTGAAGATTTTAAAATGAATCTTTATTCCAAAGAAATTTTCGTTTTTACACCCACTGGGGAAATAAAATCATTGCCGAAAGGCGCTACGTCACTCGATTTTGCGTTTAGTATTCACTCTGCAATTGGAGTTCATACAAGAGGAACTCGTGTAAATGGAAAATTGGTACCGCTAAATTTTGAATTGAAAAGTGGCGATCAAATTGAAGTTATTACTTCTGTAAATCAAAAACCAACACCGCACTGGTTGAATTATGTGACCACTTCCCGTGCAAAAACTAAAATTAAGAATGTCTTAAATGAAAATACGAAAAAAGTTGCCGAAGATGGAAAGGAACTTTTAACTCGAAAATTACGACATCTAAAAGTTGCCTTAAATGAGAAAACTATCAATGAATTGGTGGTTTATTTCAAACTAAAAACAAGTTTAGATTTATTTTATAAAGTTGGAATTGGCTCAATCGAAAACCAACAACTTAAAGATTTTGCAGCGTTAAAAAGCAATTCAATTATCAATTTCTTTAAGAATAAAATCAAAAGATCGCCTTCAACTGCAACAGAACATATCAATAAGGAAGAAATCAATACCAATTATGATTTACTTGTTTTTGGTGCCGAGCAAGATAAATTAGACTATAAATTATCCGCCTGTTGTAATCCAATTGTTGGCGATGAAGTTTTTGGTTTTATTACAATAAATGAAGGTATTAAAGTTCACAAAAAAGATTGTCCAAATGCTTTGAGTATGCAATCTAACTATGCGTACCGGGTTATAAAAGCAAAATGGATTGATTCGTCTCAACAAGAATTTAAAGCTGTTTTGATAATTACTGGAATGGACTTTTTGGGGCTTACAAATGAACTTACAAAAGTTATTTCGAGCAATATGAACATCAATATCCAAAGTATTTCGTTGACAACAGAAGCTGGATTGTTCAATGGAAAAGTGGCAGTAATTGTAAAAAACAATGCAATTCTTGAAAAAATGATGGCGAAAATCAGAAAAATTGACGGCATCGATAAAGTAACACGCGTTTATAAAAATTAAATTTTTGAACATTCAAGTTGAAACATTTAATAATTAAAATAATAATTTATCTTTGCACGATATGACATTAATATCCGTTGATAACAGTAAAAATCAAGAAATTGTAAAAAATGTTTTTACATTATATCTTGAAAATAAAGGGCACAGAAAAACACCCGAACGCTATGCAATTCTTCAAGAAATATATGAAAGCGAAGAGCATTTTGATGTGGAACATCTTTATGTGAAGATGAAAAACAAAAATTATCGTGTGAGTAGAGCCACACTTTACAACACAATTGAACTTTTATTGGATTGCGGATTGGTTCGTAAACATCAATTTGGTCAAAATCAGGCGCACTATGAAAAGTCCTATTTTGACAAGCAACACGATCATTTAATAATGACCGATACTGGCGAAGTAATTGAATTTTGCGATCCAAGAATACAAATGATTAAAAAAACAATCGAAGAAATATTTGATATAGAAGTGCACAATCACTCTTTATATTTATATGGTTCCAAGAAAATAAAATAGGAACTATTCCAAATAAAATTAAAAAACAACACACAAACAACACACATAATGACCGTAGATTTATTATTAGGATTACAATGGGGAGATGAAGGAAAAGGAAAAATTGTAGATGTACTTACATCAAAATATGACATAATTGCCCGTTTTCAAGGTGGTCCAAATGCAGGTCATACTTTAGAATTTGATGGTATCAAACACGTTTTAAGAACTATTCCTTCTGGGATTTTTCATAAAAATTCAATAAATATTATTGGAAATGGAGTTGTAATTGACCCTGTAGTCTTTCAAAAAGAAATTGAAGGCTTGGCACGATTTAATTTGGACATAAAAAACAAATTAATCATTTCTCGCAAAGCACATTTAATTTTACCGACCCATCGTTTATTGGATGCGGCTTCTGAAGCTTCAAAAGGAAAAGCTAAAATTGGTTCTACCTTAAAAGGAATTGGACCAACTTATATGGATAAAACCGGTAGAAATGGAATTCGTGTTGGCGATATTGAATTAGAAGATTTCAAAGAACGTTACAGAGCCTTGGCTGACAAGCACGAAGCAATGATAAAATTCTATGATGTTGCCATTCAATACAACTTAGCCGAATTAGAAGTTGAGTTTTTTGAAGCCATTAAAGACTTGAAAAAACTGACTTTTATTGATAGTGAAGAATACTTGCACCAAGCTCAAAAAGAAGGAAAATCTATTTTATGCGAAGGCGCTCAAGGTTCATTATTAGATGTAGATTTCGGAACTTATCCATTTGTAACTTCATCAAACACAACAGCAGCAGGTGCTTGTACGGGTTTAGGAATTGCACCAAATAAAATAAAAGAAGTTTACGGAATTTTCAAAGCCTATACAACGCGTGTTGGAAGCGGTCCATTTCCTACGGAAGATTTCGGAGAAGATGGCGCAACAATGGCAAGTGTTGGAAACGAATTCGGGTCTGTTACAGGAAGACAAAGACGTTGCGGATGGTTGGATTTAGTGGCTTTGAAATATGCAATTCAAGTGAATGGCGTAACACAATTGATGATGATGAAAGGCGATGTTTTGTCTGGATTTGAAACATTGAAAGTATGTACAGAATACGAATACAAAGGTCAAAAAATAGGACATTTACCTTATAATATAGAACCTGAAAATGTAACCCCAATTTATAAAGAATTCAAAGGTTGGAAAGCTGATTTAACAGGAATGACAACGTATGACGAATTGCCAATTGAGTTAAAAGAATATATCGACTACATTGAAAAAGAAGTTGAAGTGCCAATTAAAATTGTTTCTGTTGGTCCTGATAGAAAACAAACAATAACAAAATAATTAAGGAAACGCTTTGAGAAATCAAGGCGTTTTGTCTTTGGAATCATATTTTTATGAAAGAAACCAATTTATTTAAATCCTTTTTTGAAAGTGAAAAAGCAGGCGGAATCATCTTAATTTTCGCTACTTTATCTTCATTGCTTTTAGCAAATTCTATTTTTCAAACAGAATACCTTCAAATTTGGAACGTAGCAATTGGAAATCACAGTCTTGTTCATTGGATTAATGACGGATTAATGACTATTTTCTTTCTTTTAATTGGTTTAGAATTAGAGCGAGAAGTCTATATCGGTGAACTTTCTACACTAAAAAAAGCGGCATTACCATTATTTGGAGCATTAGGCGGAATGGTCGTTCCAGCACTTATATATTTGTATTTTAATTTCGGAACTTCAACGCAATCTGGGGCTGGAATCCCAATGGCAACTGACATTGCTTTTGCAATTGGAATCTTATCACTTTTGGGAAATCGAGTGCCAACTTCTCTAAAAATATTCCTTACCGCCTTAGCCGTTATCGACGATTTGGGTGCAATTATAATTATTGCCATTTTTTATACTTCTACAATTTCATTCTTGAATTTAGGAATTGCATTGGGAATAATGGGAGTTCTATTTGTGCTGAACCGATTGAAAGTCAATTCCCTTTTTCCATACATAATTGGAGGAATTTTGATGTGGTATTTTATGCTAAATTCTGGAGTTCACGCAACAATAACGGGTGTTTTATTGGCATTTGTAATTCCTTTTGGTGATGGAAAAAAAGAGAATATTTCCTATAAATTACAGCATTTTCTGCATAATCCAGTCGCTTTTATAATCTTACCTTTATTTGCTTTAGCAAATACTTGTATCATTATAAATTCTGATTGGTATGAAGGTTTAACACATTCCAATAGCATCGGAATTATCCTTGGATTAATCATTGGAAAACCTTTAGGAATATGGATTCTTTCGTATTTGGGAGTAACTTTAGGACTTTGCATTTTGCCAAAAGGATTACAATGGAAGAACATTTTCGGAGCAGGAATATTAGGCGGAATTGGTTTCACAATGTCCATTTTTATTACACTTTTAGCTTTTGATACCGATTCAGATATTGTAAATTCAAAAATCGCCATTTTAATCGCCTCTTTCATTGCAGCAATATCAGGTTTTGTTATTTTAAATTTGACATTGAAACCAAATAAATAATATCAAATTCTTCAATTAATAAATAAATCATAATTTGCAGTAGCATTGCATCCTTTTTCTTAAATTTGGCAAAAAATTAAACCTTTGAAGAAGCACCTATTTCTTATCAATATTTGTATCATTCTATTCAGTTTCAATACGGTATTGGCACAAACACC
>CANIFM010000027.1 GCA_947466955.1 Bacteroidota bacterium | reverse complement strand
GTTGTAGTGGTTGAACCTGTTATTCCACCCGGATTTAAAGTCCAATTCCCTGATGGTAATCCGCTTAAAGCGACACTCCCTGTAGCCGTGGCGCATGTTGGTTGTGTAATTAAACCGATAATTGGAGCAGTTGGATTTGATGGTTGTGCATTGATTACGACATTGGCGGAAGCCGAAGAAGTACAATTGGCAGCATTGGTAACGGTATAATTTATAGTTCCTGTTGCCAAATTCGATACCGTTGTTGTAATTGACGAACCAGTTATTCCACCCGGATTTAATGTCCAATTCCCTGAAGGCAATCCGCTTAAAGCGACACTTCCTGTTGCAGAAGCACACGTTGGTTGTGTAATTAAACCGATAATTGGAGCAGTTGGATTTAATGGTTGTGCATTGATTACCACATTGGCGGAAGCCGAAGAAGTACAATTTGCAGCATTGGTAACGGTATAATTTATAGTTGCTGTTGCTAAATTAGAAACTGTTGTTGTAGTGGTCGAACCCGTTATTCCACCCGGATTTAAAGACCAATTCCCTGTTGGCAATCCGCTTAAAGCGACACTCCCTGTTGCAGTAGCACACGTTGGTTGCGTGATAGTTCCGATTATTGGTGCGGTAATAGTCCCAATGTTTAAAGTAACAGTATCGGTTATATTTGCAATGCAAGAACTTGGATTTGTTGCGGTTAAAGTTATTGTTATAGGACCAGTTGCTCCCGAAGCAATAGTATATGTTGAATTTACAGATGTTGGATTTGAAAATGTTCCGCTTGGTGCAGACCATGCAACAGATTGCTGTCCTTGAGCGGTTCCAGTAAGTGTAACCGTTGAACCAGGGCAAGCTGTTATTGGAGTTGTGCCTGCATCAACTGTAAAAACAGGAACTGGTGCTACACATCCATTATTTACAAACGATGGAGCTCCTGAAGGGGTGAAATTAATGGTAGAACCATCACCCGGTAATAATAAACTACGGTCATAAGTTACAGAATCGCTGCAAATTCCTGTAATACTCATAAAAAATGATTGTGGAGTAGAACCTGAATTAGAGAAATGTCCATTTACAACATTTGCGTTATTTTGAAAAATCAAATAAATAGTTTCCGACAATGCTCCAAAGGAATTCAAAACAGGATCCATGTTATAGCTTGTAATAAGGATAACTTTTGCATTTGCTGGTAAAATTCCGCCAGATGGTTGCCTTACATTTCCACAGCCTCCAGCTGCAGAAATTCCTGCATTTAAAATTGTTATTTTTGAAGCTGTAGTACTATTTTGAACTAGTCCTAACCATGAATTACCGGTTGGCCAAACAACGGATAGTGGATTGGTATTTAGATTTATATCATTTGCACCTACTTTAAAGCGCACCATTTCGTTTAAACCTTCGTCACCACCACAAGCATTTGATAAAATACTTTCAATTTCAAAACATTGTGAGTATGATTTCTGAATTACAAAAAAGCTAAATACTATAAAAAATGCAAGGCTCAACCTAATTTTAAATGTCAAAATGGTCTGTTTTTTAGAACTGCAAATTACTATATAAAACTGCATAAATCAAACTAAATTAGATTAATATACCGTTAATTTTTATGAATATAATTTACTTGGGTTTACTATGTAATCAAGTGTAATTGTAAATTGTACTTTAATTCATAAACAAGAAATATTGACTTTATAATAATTATAT
Organism: Bacteroidota bacterium; assembly: GCA_947466955.1. Classification (GTDB taxonomy): domain Bacteria; phylum Bacteroidota; class Bacteroidia; order Flavobacteriales; family Flavobacteriaceae; genus Flavobacterium. The sequence goes on along the minus strand of CANIFM010000027.1, from coordinate 17,172 downwards.
ACATTAAATCGGTTTGAAATTGTAAGTACTATTTTTGTTTCTAAAGTACTAATAGCATTTCTAATAAAAAGGAAAAAGGGTATAACAATCCATTGAAAACTAGTGCTAACGGATAATTAATGCTATCGACGAGTTTTAATTTTTTTTGTAACCGTAACTGTTTTTATCTTACACCGTAGTAATTTTATAAAAGATGTACGACTTTTAGTCAAAAGATGTACATCACTTATACAAAAGATGTACGACTTTTACATGAAAGCCGTACATCTTTTGTTATATTTGTAAGGTTAAAACTATTTTTAATGCTAATCAAATCAATTTATTATGCCTGTTCAATTCAAAATGATTCCTAAACAAAACAATTTAGTATCTCCACCCGAAGTAAAATTTTATCCATGTGCTGTGAGCAAAGGCGTTGTAAGCTTAGACGATTTAGCAAAAATAATATCAGGCAGATGTACCATTAGCAGGGCCGATTGCTACGGAGTAGTTATTGCACTAAGTGATGCAATTGGCGAAGCACTTTCTGGAGGGAGCATCGTTAAAATCCAAAATTTGGGAAGTTTTCAGTTGAGTTTGTCAGGAACGGCTTCTAATGATGAGTTTTCACTGGGAAAAGCAAATATTAAAAGCGCAAAAGTAGTGTATCGTCCCTCAAAAGATTTGAAGTCTAAAATCAAAAGAATTACCTATAAGAGATTGCGATAGTAGAATAATAATAACTGATTATTTCTTCTTATGAGTAGTCATTTATCGGTTTTTGTATATTATTTTTTGCTTTTAATCGATACTTTGGTAGCATTACAAATTTACCTTTTATATTTATTACAGCAACAGTTTAAAGAAAACTGATTGAAGTAAATGCTTTAAAATTAGGTAATTATGGTACTGTATTCAATTCCCAATGTTAATGAATCTTTTTCAATAGAATATTCAATTTCTCAAATTAAAGACGGCATAGCGTTAATTCCATTATTGGACAAAAAATATAAGATTGCTCTGCCAGACGAAAGCTCAGATCGAGTTACATTAGAATCGAAAGAATTTTTAAATTCGGCAATTTTTGTTGATTTTAACTTGGTCACTATACAAGAAAACGTAACTGATGTAACTATAGAAATTCGAAGAAAGAAGCGTTCTTTTGATTCGTATTATGAAGTAACCAACGGATTCATTGTTATTGAAAATTTAATTGGACAGCTTTATAAAGCAGTTGCATTGAAAGCGTTTGAACTTCAAGAAATTCAAAAATAAAACGTATATTTTATCAAATTAATATGGTTTTTCAGTACTAAAATAAAACTCAAAATAAAGACGAATCCTCTTGAAATTTATACATGTTGGCGCGACCAAATAAAAAATATGTGTATCTTTGAAATCTAATTTATTTGCGGATGGTTTCTCCTTTAGAGTTATATTTTAAGCAGTTTCGGGATCGGATTATTGGTATTAATCAGGAGTTTGTTTCGCCTTATGGGACGAAAAAAATTATCTATACCGATTGGACGGCGAGTGGACGATTGTATCGTCCAATTGAGGAGAAACTGATGAATGATTTGGGACCTTTTGTTGCCAATACGCATACGGAAACTACAGTTTCAGGAACTGCAATGACGATGGCATATCATCAGGCGCGACACGTGATTAAAAAACATGTTAATGCCAATTCTGAGGATGTTTTGATTGCTGATGGTACAGGAATGACTGGCGTTGTGAATAAATTTCAACGCATTTTAGGTCTTCGAATTCCTGAAAATTTACGGGAATATACGACGATTCCAGATGCCGTGAAACCCATTGTTTTCATTTCGCACATGGAGCACCATTCTAATCAAACGTCTTGGTTGGAAACAATTGCAGATGTGGTGGTAATTCCCGCCGATTCTGAAGGACTTTTTTGTGTTGAAAATCTGAAAATTTTATTAGAAAAGTATAAAAATAGAGCGATTAAAATTGCTTCCATTACGTCGTGTTCGAATGTTACGGGAATTAGGACACCGTATCACGAAGTGGCAAAATTGATGCATCAAAATAACGGACTTTGCTTTGTGGATTTCGCTTGTTCTGGTCCTTATGTTCCAATAGATATGCACCCTGAAGATGCTGAAAGCTATTTGGATGCGATATTCTTTTCGCCACATAAATTTCTTGGTGGTCCCGGAACTTCTGGAATTTTGATTTTTAATAGTAAATTATACACCAATATGGTTCCCGATAATCCAGGTGGTGGCACGGTGAGTTGGACAAATCCTTGGGGTGAACACAAATATATTGATAATATTGAAGACCGAGAAGATGGAGGAACGCCAGGGTTTTTGCAAGTGATAAAAACTGCTTTTGCTATTCAATTGAAAGAGGAAATGGGGATTGAAAATATTATGAACCGCGAACACGAAATCGTGAAAACTGTTTTTGTGGAACTGGGAACTACCCCAAATATCAAAATTCTTGCTGCGCAACATCAGGATAGGTTAGGGGTAATTTCTTTTTATATTGACGATTTGCATTTTAACTTGGGCGTAAAATTATTGAATGATAAATTTGGTATTCAAACACGTGGAGGTTGCAGTTGTGCGGGTACTTACGGGCATTATTTGTTGAATGTAAATGAAGAAACATCACATAATTTAGTTTGCCAAATTGATTCTGGCGACCTGATTTCGAAGCCGGGATGGATTAGAATGTCGATTCATCCAACGACTACTTCAGAGGAAGTTTTGTTTGTTTGCAGCAGCATTAAAGAATTGGCTGCCAACCATGAAACTTGGAAATTGGATTATAAATATGACAAAAACAGTAATGAGTTTGTGCATATAAATTCAAAAGAGTTGGAGAAAGAAATGGTCTCGAAATGGTTTTTTTAAAGACAACTTAGAATTTTAGATTTTTAGACTTCTTAGATTGTTAGAACTTTAGACTTCTTAGATTGTTAGAACTTTAGACTTCTTAGATTGTTAGAACTTTAGACCTCTAAGAAAGTTAAAGTCATTACTTAAAATATCTTGATTTATTAAACTTACAACTTACAACTTACAACTTATAACTTATAACTTATAACTTACAACTTATAACTTATAACTTTTAATTCATAACTACTTACCGTCTGTGTTTCCAGCGTTTGTGTGACCACAAATAAAATTCTGGTTGCTCATAAATTTGCTGTTCTACGAGTTTTAGAAATTGATCTGTAATTTCATAATTTGGAACTTCCTTAGCATTATCTGAAAGCACTTCAAATGTGGCTTCGTAATACCCTCTTTTTACTTTTTTAGTTCTTAGGAAAATCACATTCATATCGTATTTTTTGGCAAGCATTTCACCGCCTGTATGAATTGGTACTTCAATTCCCATGAATGTATTCCAATGAAAAAAAGTTCCTAATTTTGGGGATTGGTCACTAACTAAACCGTAAACCCCAAGTTTTTTACTTCTGAAATTGGTTGCTATTACTGGAATAGTTTCTTTTGTAGTAATTAAAGTAGCTTTAAATTTAGAACGAATATCACGAACTAATTTATCGAAATAGCGGTTGTTTATTTTTTTATAAACGGCATAACCTTCAAAAGAGATTTTGTGATTCATCGAAACAGCCCACTCATAACTTGCGTAATGTGCACATAATAAAGCGATGCTTTTTCCTTTTTTTTCTAAATCAGAATATACTTCAAGGTTATTAAAAACGTAACGTTTGTCCATTTCGCTTTTAGAAATTGTTAAAGTTTTTATCATTTCTAAAAATACATCACACATGTGACGGAAGGATTCTTTTTCAATAACTAAACGTTCTTTTTCTGAAAGATTTGGCAAAGCCAATGCCAAATTTTCTCGAACTGTTTTTTTTCTGTAACCAATAATATAGTAGGTTAACACATAAACACCATCGGAAACGATATATAAAATCCGAAAAGGAAGCATGGAAATACACCATAAAATCGGATAGAGTAAAATATAAAGTAAAAACTGCATTTTTAAATATTTAATGCAAATATACGTTTAAATCCTATTTTGACGAACTTGATTTACAAAAGCTACGGAAAGTATCTTTACTTTTACAGTTGAATATAAATTTATAAAGATGAATGCACTATTAATTGTCATTATTGTCCTAAATATCATTGTTAGTTTCAAGGGTTTTGAAGATACCGCTTTCTTTAGAAAATATGAATTTCATATTGGAAGCATTCGTGCAGGCGAGCAAATTCGTATGGTTTCTTCGGGATTTTTGCATGCAGACATTAGTCATTTGGCATTTAATATGCTGACATTATACTTTTTTGCACCTGTCGTTTATGGCTATTTAGGAGATTTTTCCTTTGGCTTAATCTATGTAGGAAGTTTGGTTTTTGGAAGTTTACTCACGTTGTTTTTCCATGAGAATGATTATTCTTATCGAGCCATTGGGGCTTCGGGAGCGGTAACTGGCGTTTTGTATTCTGCGATTTTATTACAACCCGATATGAATTTGTTTTTGTTTTTTATACCCATCCCTATTCCTGCCTATATTTTTGGAATTGGATATTTGTTGTATTCTATTTATGGAATGAAAGCCAAGCGAGACAATATAGGTCATACGGCGCATTTTGGTGGAGCAATTGGCGGTTATTTGATTACTTTGGTAAAAGAACCACACCTATTCACGGATAATCTTGGGATGGTTATTTTGTTGGCAATTCCAATTGTGTTACTATTTGTTTTAGCAAAATTAGGAAAGTTATAATTGGCATAACATTTGAAATAAAATAAGAATAACCTTAAATTTTTTACCATGAAAAAAGCACTTATAATTATGATTTTCTTTTGTTCAGTTGCTTCTCAAGCGCAAGAACTAAAGCTTGTTCCTCAAATTTCTGTTTCGGGAGAAGGCAAGATAAAAGCAGTTCCTGATCAGGTTTTCATTTCAATTGCAGTTGAAACCAAGGGAACGAATGCCACAGATGTAAAAAAACAAAATGACGCTACAATTGAAAAAGTACTTCAGTTTATTACAAAATTTAAAGTTCCAAAAAGTGATGTTCAAACTCAAAGTATTTCTTTAAACCCGCAATATGATTACGAAAAGAAAAAGCGGAATTACAATGCAACGCAAACTATTGCTATTCTTTTGAAAAACACTTCGCAATATGATGCTTTGATGGAAGGACTTGTAGATGCTGGAATAAATCGAATTAATTCCGTAGAATTTAAAACTTCAAAATTGACGGAATACCAATCGGAAGCAAGAAAATTAGCTATGAAAGAGGCTAAATCAAAAGCCGAAGACTATGTTTCTGTTTTGGGACAAAAAGTGGGAAAAGCAATTACAATTACAGATAATACACAAAATTATTATCCACAACCAATGTATGCGATGAAAACGATGATGATGGATCAAGCAGAAACACCAAGAGAAACATTAGCAATTGGAGAAATTAATATTACCGCAACCGTAAATGTGAGTTTTCTTTTGGAGTAAATGAGATTAAAAAAAAAACCCGAACATTAGCTCGGGTTTAAATTGTGGGGAGAGCAGGATTCGAACCTGCGAAGTTCACACAGCAGATTTACAGTCTGCCCTCGTTGGCCGCTTGAGTATCTCCCCAAAGGTGCAAGAATAGTAATCTATCCCTGTCAAGCGGTTGCAAATATAGCAACACTTTTCAGCTTTCCAAACTTATTTAGAACTTAATTTTATTAGTATTTTTAATCTGTTGGTATTGAATTAAATAAAAAAATCTCCACGAGGGAGATTTTAAATTTTGTATGTTTTGAGTGACTAAATTGCCGCTAAAAGCGATGAGATTTTCGCTTTTAATTCAGCTCCACGCAAATCTTTTGCAACGATAGTTCCTTTAGCATCTAAAATATAAGTAGAAGGAATTGCATTTACACCGTATGTTATTGCAATTGGATCTTGAAAATCTTTTAAATTTGAAACTTGATTCCAAGTCAATTTATCTTTTGCAATAGCTTCTTTCCATTTATTGGCATCTTTATCTAAAGATATACTGATAATGTTCAAACCTTTTGCATGAAACTCATTATAAATAGCTACAACATTAGGATTTTCTGCACGACATGGATTACACCAAGATGCCCAGAAATCGATAATAGTTACTTTTCCCAAAGATTCTTTTAATGAAATTGATTTTCCATCAGGATTTGGAGCAGAAAAATCAGGTGCAATAGTTCCAACTTCCGCAGCAGCTGCAACAGGTTTTGCTATTTTGTCCAATTTAGATTGGATAGATTTTCCTGGTTTGTATTTTTTTAATTCAGGACTAAAACTTGCAAATATCTTTTTAGCTCTTGCTAAATCTACACTTGGATCGTTTAACATACTGTCAACAATCAAAGCAGAAATTAATGCTTTTGGATTTGATTCAGCAAATTTTACATAAAAATCCATTCCAGCTTTTTGAATCACTTGGTACTCTTTCATCAATTTATTGATGGTAACAGTATCTTTCGCTTCTTGTGCAGCTTTCATTTTTGCCATATTAGCATTTTGAAAAGCCATCATTTTTTTCTGTGAATCTTTTTGGAATTTTACAACATCAACATTGAATTTTGAGAAAACATCGTTGTTAAATGTTCCAGAAAGTTTAGATTTTTGAATACTATCTTTATCTACAATTACCTCAATATCACCGTTTTCAAGGATAAAAGGAACTTTACCTTGCAAAGCTTCAACCTGTAACAACATTATTTCTGGCTCTTTTGCAGAACCTTTAATTGTAAATTTACCATCTTTGATTTTAACGGTGTCAATAGGTTTCAACTGACCTGTTTCATCTTGTTTTTCAAGAACTACAGTTTTACCATCTGCTACACCTTTTACAGTTCCAGAAATGATGTATTCATTTTGTCCTGCTTTATTACATGAAAACAAAACTGCAGAAACAGTTAGTAATAATAATAATCTTTTCATTTTAATTTGTTTTTGATTTACGAATGCAAAAGTATTTAAAAAAAGTTTTGAATTTTGTTTTTAGAAACTTAATTTTTTGTTATAGTTTGTAATTTGTCTATTTTAATGTTGAAGGACATACAAAATGAGTCATCGGAACAGAAGTAGTTCTAATTCCGCTAATGCCTTTTTCTACATTTATCAAATTATGGAATCCACGAGATTTTAATATTGAAGCCATAATAACCGAACGATAACCACCTGCGCAATGCAAATAAAAATCTTCGTTTTTAGGAACTAAATCTAAATGGGAGTTTATAGTATCTAATGGAAGATTTATAGCGTTTTCAATGTGTTCGGCTTCAAACTCACTTGGTTTTCTTGCATCTACAACAATATTTTGAGCCGATAATTCTGCAGCAAACTGTTCTGGCGTGATGGAATTTATACTATCCGTTTCAAAACCTGAATTTTTCCAAGCCGAAATTCCACCATCAAGATACCCTAAAACATTGTCAAATCCCACTCTTGATAAGCGAGTAATTGTTTCCTGTTCCATTCCTTCAGGAGTTATTAAAAGTAAAGGTTGCTTGGTATTCATAATTAAGGAACCAACCCAAGGAGCAAAATTTCCTTGAATTCCAATAAATATAGAACGTGGAATGTGACTTTTTACGAAATCATTTTCGTGACGAACATCTAAAATAACAGCATCGGTTTCATTTGCTAAAGCATTAAATTCAGACGCTTTTAAAGGTTTTTTCGATTTTTCTATAACCGAATCCAAACTTTCATAACCTTGAATATTCATCATTACATTTTGAGGAAAGTAGGCGGGAGGCAGCCCCAATCCGTCCAAAACTTCAGCAGTAAATTCTTCACGAGTCATATTTGCCCGTAAAGCATAATTCGTTTTCTTTTGGTTTCCCAAAGTGTCAGTGGTTTCCTTGCTCATATTTTTTCCGCAAGCACTTCCCGCACCGTGACTTGGATACACGATTAAATCATCCGATAATGGCATAATTTTATTGCGCAAAGAATCATATAAATAAGAGGCTAATTTTTCTTGCGTCAAATCTTTAACTAATGATTGCGCTAGATCTGGACGACCAACATCACCAATGAATAAAGTATCTCCCGTGATTATTCCGTGTTCTTTCCCATTTTCATCGATAAGTAAATAACAAGTGCTTTCCATCGTGTGTCCTGGAGTGTGAATTGTCTTTATGGTATAATCGCCAACTTTAAACTCTTGATTATCTGTTGCAACAATAGCATCAAATTCAGGTTTTGCTGTTGGTCCAAAAACAATTTGACCGCCTGTTTTTTTAGCCAAATCAAGATGTCCCGAAACAAAATCAGCGTGGAAATGTGTTTCAAAAATATATTTGATATTAGCGTGATCTGCTAATGCTTTATCAATATAAGGTTGCACTTCTCTTAATGGATCAAAAATAGCAACTTCGCCATTATTTTCAATATAATATGCAGCTTGTGCAATACAGCCTGTGTAAATTTGTTGAATTTTCATCGGATTAGAATTAGATAGTATTGTTTAAATAAATGATTTTGAAATTGAAATTAGAAAATAAGTTCTTTGGTTAAAATGAAAACAGCCATAATTAGAACAAACCATCCAAATATTTTTTTTAGGCTTTTTTCATTGAAATATTTACCCAAATAAATCCCTACAAAGATACCAAACATTGCAACAGCAGCAAAGCGAAACAGGAAATTCCAATCAACATTTATGTTTTGAACATCACCAGAAAATCCTATTAAAGAATTGGTTGCAATTATAAATAATGAGGTTCCAATAGCTTTCTTAATTGGTAATTTAGCAAAATGAAACAAAGCAGGAATTATCAAAAAACCACCGCCAGCTCCAATAAGTCCTATTAAAATTCCTACGCAAAAAATCTGTACTATAATAAGGAATAAATTTTGTTCTTTTTCTATTGCAACTTTGTCGATTGTTTTTGGCGTTTTAAGCATTGAAAGCGCTGCAAAAAACATTACAACTGCAAACAAAACCATCAAGAAGACGTTTTTTGTTATAATAAATGTACTGTTTTCAAAAAACACTTCTGGAATTGAATGAACAATGTATTTACGAGTTATATAAACGGAAATAAGTGAAGGTAATGCAAATAATAAACCTGTTTTTAAAACTACATTTCCTTTTTTTAAATTGATAAGTGTGCCAAATGAAGAAGTCATTCCAACAATGAAAAGGGAATAGGCTGAGGCTATAATTGGATTGAAATTTAAAATATATACCAAAACAGGAACGGTCAATATAGAACCTCCACCGCCTGTTAAACCTAATAAAAGTCCAATTAAAAGGGCACTAAAATACTCTATAAATTCAATCATAATTAGTTTAATAATTTTTCAAATTTATGAAAAATATATTTGTATAAATTAATTTTGTTAAAATACTTTAACTAAAAATTAGTACTCGTTTTGTTCCATTAAATATAAAAAATATTAATTTTATTTTTATGAAAAATGTATTTAGAAAGGGTTTTTATTTTAAGCAATATGAAGCACCATTCCAATCGCCATTTGATAAACTTTTTGAAGTATTTAAAGAGCTAATAACTCATACTTCAGGCGATTTTGACGAGGCAATTGACTGGTTGCGGGAATTGGATAATGAATACAAACTAACCGATTCAAGCTATACGATTGATGATTTTATTGAAGATTTAAAGAAAAAAGGGTACATTCGAGAAGAACTAAAAGAAGATGGTTCGTCTGGTACTGGTATTACTGCCAAAACGGAGCGCGCGATTCGCCAACAAGCTTTAGACCAAATTTTCGGTAATTTAAAGCGTTCTGGAAATGGAAATCACAAAACAAAACATACAGGAAATGGCGACGAGCATACTGGAGAATTGCGAGAATTTCATTTTGGAGATGGATTAGAACAAATTTCTTTGACGGAAAGTTTGCGAAATGCTCAAATTAATAATGGGGTTGAAGATTTTCAATTGACAGAAAAAGATTTGGTTGTAGAAGATACCCAATTCAAATCTCAAATGAGCACTGTTTTGATGATTGACATCAGTCATAGTATGATTCTTTATGGCGAAGACCGAATTACACCTGCTAAAAAAGTGGCAATGGCATTGGCTGAATTAATCACAACGAGATACCCAAAAGACACCTTAGATATTTTGGTTTTTGGAAATGATGCGTGGACAATTGCCATTCGTGATTTACCATATTTGAAAGTTGGTCCCTATCACACTAATACAGTTGCTGGTTTGCAATTAGCGATGGATTTACTTCGGCGAAAGCGCAACACCAACAAGCAAATTTTTATGATTACTGATGGAAAACCGAGTTGTGTTCGTGAAAAAGATGGTGATTATTATATGAACAGCAACGGATTGGACGAATATATTGTAAATAAATGTTACAGTCAAGCGCAACAAGCCAGAAAATTACACATTCCAATAACGACTTTTATGATTGCAAATGATCCGTATTTACAAAAATTTGTCAATCGATTTACTGAAGAAAATCAAGGGAAAGCTTTTTACACAGGATTAAAAGGGCTTGGAGAAATGATATTTGAGGATTATGAAACCAATAGAAAAAAGAGAATTAAATAGGGTTTAAATACAAATTAAATAGTACAATAATTTACCAATATGAAAATAGATACCATTAATACTTTAGGAGAATTAAAAGCTACGGGTTACCAAAGTAAAAGTATAAAAGACGAATTACGAAATAACCTTAGGGAGAAAATAAAATCAGGGAAACCAGTATTTGAAGGCGTTCACGGATTTGAAAACACGGTAATTCCAGAATTAGAACGGGCCATATTATCGCGCCACAATATCAATTTATTGGGACTTCGTGGTCAAGCCAAAACAAGATTGGCACGTTTGATGATTGAATTGTTAGATGAATTTATGCCGATTGTTGCAGGTTCAGAAATCAATGACGATCCATTGAAACCAATTTCTCGTTTTGCAAAAGATTTAATTGCAATTGAAGGCGATAAAACTCCAATTCAGTGGGTTCATAGAAGTGAAAGATTCTTTGAAAAACTGGCAACACCTGATGTTACTGTGGCGGATTTGATTGGTGATGTAGATCCAATAAAAGCTGCAAACTTGAAATTATCGTATGCCGATGATCGCGTAATTCATTTTGGAATGATTCCAAGAGCCAATCGTTGTATATTTGTAATCAACGAATTACCGGATTTACAAGCCCGAATTCAAGTGGCGTTATTCAATATTTTGCAAGAAGGCGACATTCAAATTCGTGGTTTCAAATTAAGAATGCCTTTGGATATGCAATTTGTATTTACTGCAAATCCAGAAGATTTCACTAATCGAGGAAGTATTGTTACGCCTTTGAAAGATAGAATTGGTTCTCAAATTTTGACGCATTATCCTGAAACAATTAAAATTGCAAGAACAATCACGGAACAAGAAGCCAAGTTGGATTTGCTTCAAAGCAATGCCGTTTATGTTCCTTCATTAGCCAAAGATTTATTAGAGCAAATTAGTTTTGAAGCCCGTGAAAGTGAATATATTGACAATAAAAGCGGGGTGAGTGCGAGAATGAGTATCACTGCTTATGAGAATTTGTTGAGTACTGCCGAGCGACGTGCTTTAAAATCTGGAGTTGATAAAACAACCGTTAGATTATCAGATTTTATGGGAATTATTCCTGCAATTACTGGTAAAGTTGAATTGGTTTATGAAGGAGAACAAGAAGGAGCAGCAGTTGTAGCGCAACATTTAATTGGTGATGCAATTCACACATTTTTTCCAGCGTATTTTCCTAAGATTGAAAAATTGGAAAAGCACGATGAAAAAACAGCCTATTCCGATTTAATAGAATGGTTTTTCTCGGAAAGTGGTTTTGAACTATTAGATGATTCAACTGATGAAGAATACAAATCTATATTAGATTCGATTGCGCCACTATCTATTTTAATAAAAAAATACCAACCGCAACTTGCAAAAGAGGATGTCTATTTTATGAAAGAGTTTATTTTATGGGCATTAGTAGAATATGATAAATTGAGTAAAGATAGAATTTCTCAAGGGTATCAATTCAGTGATATTTATGGAAATTACATCAATAAATTGTAATAAAAAAGGGGTTTAGACAATTATCTAAACCCCTTTTTTTATATAAAATATAACTTAATCTTGGTTGATTGTTTTTCTCCAAGTAAAAGAATTCAATATGTGTCTTTTTGCAAATCTTCCAGGAGAATCAGCATTTACCATTTTCACATAAGTTGCTTTTGGTACGCTAATGTACTCATAAACACTACCGTTAGAAAAGTTTATGATTAAACGACCGTCAACAAATTTGTAATCTGAAATTGTTGCAGTTGAGATAGTTTCAGTATATTCTGGTAAGTTTTGTTTTGTAGTTTCAGGATTGATACTTACCAAAAAGTGGTAGGCTTCAATGATTTTTTTACTATTTTCTTCAGCCTCTTTCAAACCCGCTTCATCACCTTGAAATTTATCAGGGTGTGCTTCTTTCATCGCATTACGATAAATGGTTTTTAAATCTTTTAATTCTGCAGTTTTATCTACATTTAATAACTTTCTGTATTCAACTATTTTTTTCATAAATTGTATAACTCGTTGTCTTTTAGTACGAAAACAATTATTTTGTTCTCAAAATCGACAAATTTTCTGCAAAGGTACATTTTTAAAAAACAATTCCAATTTTTTTCTTAGAAAAAGGAATAGTTACTAATTTCTATTGTTAACTGTAAGAAATTTTATATATAATTCTAATAATAATGTAGTTTATCGTTTAAATTTGCTTTTTCATATAAAATGGAATAATTTAGATAATCAAATTAATTATTTTAAATGAAAAATATAGTTTTAGGTGTAATGTTCCTATTTATATTATCATCCTGTTCCACAAATTCATCTGAAGACATTTCCATAAATTCAAAGGTAATTTCAAACTATAATTATAATTCTGAAGAAATAGAATTGACGAAATTGATTAACGAATATAGAGTTAGCATTGGTCTAAATTCTTTGGGTTTAATTAACCACATTTCTAATAAATGCGAAGAGCATAATAACTATATGATTGCAAATAATTTGGTTAATCATGCTTATTTTCAAGACCGTTCGGATAATATCAGGAGTGTTTTATGCGCTTCAAATGTGTCAGAAATAGTTGCTTATAATTATATTCAACCGCAAGGAGTTTTGGATGCGTGGTTGAAAAGTCCATCTCATAAAGAAGCAATCGAAGGTAATTTTACCGATTTTGGAGTTTCAATTAAAAAAAATACTGATGGAAAGAATTATTTCACTGTTATTTTTATAAAAAGATAAAACAAAAAAACCTGTCCAATAGAACAGGTTTCTTAATAATAATTGCTTTTTTACAGACCATTTATAATAAATTCACTACGCCTGTTTGCCTGATGTTCTTCTTCGGAACAAGGCACGTCATCGGAACATTTGTTTACCAATTCCCTTTCGCCATAGCCTTTTGCGGTTAATCGAGTTGTGTCAATTCCATTTTTAACCAGCCATTCCAATGTTGATTTTGCTCTTCTTTCTGATAATTGGTCGTTGTATTCAAATGAAGCGCGGCTGTCTGTGTGTGATTTTATATTGATTTTTATTGTTGGATTTTCAACCATAACATCCAATATTTTTTCTAATTCTATTGCCGCATCTTCCCGAATATTTGATTTGTCTAAATCGAAATAAATTATCTTAATTCCGAATGTTTTTGCCAAATCATCACCGTTTTTAACCTCTTTTATGGTTTTTTCCAATTGTATTGGAATTTCTGTTTTTCCAGTTTCATTTGGAATGTTTATGCTTTTTTCAAATGTAGTATATTCCACTTTTTCAGCTCGAATATAATAATCATTTTCACATTCAACTTCAAATTGATAATGCCCATTTGTATCCGATAAAAAAGTATTCAGAAGTTTGAATTTATCATCAAACAGCGAAATTTTAGTATTTGGTAAAATAATTCCCGATTCAAAATCAGTTACAATCCCTGATAATTCCTGCTCGCATCTTAGACTTTTAGTTTCTAAAAATTGGTAAATATCATCCAATCCTTTTCCGCCTTCTCTATTTGAAGTTAAAAAACCTCTTCTGGTTTTTGAATCAATTAAAAAGCCAAAATCATCATCAGAAGAATTTGCAGATTCTCCGATATTTTTCACTTTCTTGAAAGTCCCATCTTTTCCTATTTGAGAAACAAATATATCTAAACCTCCAAGTCCAGGATGCCCATCGGAAGCAAAATACAATTCGTTTTCCTCAGAAATAAATGGAAAACTTTCTCTTCCTTCGGTATTTATTTTTGAGCCTAAATTTTCAGGGATTCCATAATTACCTTCTTCATCAATTGTACATTTAAAAATATCAGATTGTCCTTTGGTTCCTGGCATATCCGAAGCAAAATACAAGGTTTTTTCATCTGGACTTAATGCAGGATGTGCCACACTGTAATTGTCGCTATCAAAGGGAAGTTCTTCAACATTGTTCCATTCTTTGTTTATTAATTTGGCTTTGTAAATTTTAAACAATGTTATTTTTTCAGTATTTTTCCCTTTTTTTCCTTTCAGATAATTATTTTGTGTAAAATACATCGTTTGCCCATCTTTTGTGAAAATTGGTGTTGCCTCGTGAAATGGTATTCTAATTTTATCTGCAAATTTCTCAGGTTTTCCAAGCGTTGTATCCGAAACCATTTCTGCAGCATACAATTTTGTAAAATATTGATTGCTCCATTTGTGTTTTCTTTGAAATAAAAATCCGGTATCTCTTGCAGACGTAAAAATTAATTTATTTCCATAATATGCTCCTCCATATTCAGAGTATTTTGTGTTTATTCCTGCGTCTTCAATTTTATATCTACCCGAATTGGCTTTAATTTCATATAAATAATTTCTATTGGAATTAAATAATTTTGCTCTTGAATCAGCACCAGATTTTTCACTGAATTTAAGCAACATTTCATCTGCTTTGGCATATTGTCCCGATGCTTTTAATGTTTGTGCATATCTGTAAAAGTATTCTGCATCAACATCTTGCGTCATAGAAAATAATTCCTCATACCATTTTCCCGCTTGTTCTAAATCAGCATTGAAATAATAGGAATTTCCTAATTTTTTAAACATTTCTACCGATTTATATCCTTTTTTTGCAATTCGTTCGTAGGTTTTTATTGCATTGATATAGGCAAATTGCTCGTATTTTTTATCTGCATTTTTTTCAGCATCTTTTTGAGCAAATCCTTTGAAAGTTAAGCTACTTATAATTATTGCGAATAGTATTATTTTCGTTTTCATAACTTTATTTTTTAGAAGAATCTTGGACTTGTAATTTTGTTGTACGTTCTTGATAATTCAAATCGTAAGAATATTTCGTGCGAACCAGAATTATAATTTGCCAAATTGGTTGTTTCTTTATCATAGCCATAACCTACGAATATTCCCTCAGAAATTTGAAATCCAGCCATTGCGCTAAATGCCGCACTCCATCTGTAAGCGCCGCCAAGTACAAATTTTTTATTGATTAAAAAGTTCCCCGAAACATCAACTTGAAGTGGCGCACCAGTTACTAATTTTGTCAATAAAGTAGGCTTGAATTTAAGGTTTTCACCAATGTCAAAAACGTGACCTGCAATCAAATAATAATTCATTTTTTCCTTGAACATTGACACTGAATTTGAATTGTATCGATTGGATTCAATGAAGTTTGGAACAGACAATCCAACGTATGTTTTTTCAGAATGTAAATACAAACCAGCACCAAAATTAGGTGTTAAGGAGTTATCAAAATTTTGAAATTGCGGATCATTTTGACTCACTGGATTTAGTTTTGAAACATCTAAATTAAAGATATTTGCCGTTACTTTTAATCCAAATGAAAGTCGGAAACTTTCAGATGTTCGAATGGAATATGATACATCTGCCGAAATTGCATTTTCATTTGTTGGTCCGATTCTGTCATTTATAAATGAAATTCCAACGCCCAAATTACTGTTGCTAATTGGTGTATTTATCGAAAATGAATTCGTAACTGGCGCACCGTCCAAGCCCACCCATTGTGTTCGATGTAGCGCAAAAAGACTCATAAACCCTCTCGATCCAGCATACGCAGGATTAATATTGATGGTGTTGTACATATATTGTGTAAACTGCGCATCTTGTTGTGCAAAACTTACAATTCCTGTCAACATCAAAACGAAAAATACTATTCTTGATTTCATAGTTTTTATGTTTTTTTCCAAGTTTTTCAAGGCTTAGAAGTTATTTTTATAGTTTTTAAAATTATCTTGAAAGATATAAATACCCGTCTTTTTTATAGTTTTTTCCTTGATCATCTGTAAAATCTAATAAATAAAAGTAGGTTCCTGTTGGTAATTCATCCGATTTTTTAATTGTTGTTCGCCCTTCAGAAATTCCTTTAAATGCATTTAAACCATTATCATAATTTTTAGTTTCATAAACCAATATTCCCCAGCGATTGTAAATTTCCACTTTATTTGTCGGATAACAAGTTCTATTCTCTAAATTTTCAATTGTAAAGATTTCATTTAATCCATCATTATTTGGTGAAAATGCATTATGAACTATAATATTTCCGCAGGCTAAAACTACACAATCATCATTTACGGTCATTGAAATTTGAATTTTTCTTGGACAATAAATAGAATTAATCTGGTATTCAAATGTATAACTTCCTAAAAGAATTCCCAAAGGTGTGAAAATTCCATTTGGCAATGCGATTCCGTTATTTAAATCAACCCAAGTTCCAATTCCAACATCTGCGGACGGAATCAAATTATTCAGATTGATGGTTGATGTATCTCCGTTGCACGCTTGTTCTTGAAGCGAAATTAAATTATCTTGAATAGTTACATTAATTGTTTGAGTAAATATATGAGAATTTCCGCACAAATCCGATACATTCCATTCTCTAATTATCGAATATCCACTTGGCATTTGATTCAATAAAACATCCGCACTTGGTGGAATTATTGTACCAACACCGGAACAATTATCGGTAAATTGTAGCGTTGGAATTGGTGGAACTTGATCACAATTAATATTTAATATACTATCAAATGTTCCAGTAATTGTTGGGGCTTTCGTATCTGAAACTGTGATTTCTTGAGTAGCAATATTGAAATTCCCACAAGAATCCGTTGCTTTCCATTTTCTTGTTAAGATATAATTTGAAATACAATTTCCATTAATTCTACTTTCTGTAAATTCTATCGTAGTATTT
>CANIFM010000026.1 GCA_947466955.1 Bacteroidota bacterium | reverse complement strand
GTGCAAAATGGACGAATAGTCCTTTGTAGCGATTTAAAACATAGTTTTTTTGACTTATTCATATGTTTTGACTTGATGTTAAGTTTTTCAATATTTCCCATTACATATTTATATTAAATTAATTGTCATTTGTTGAACTATAATTTATATTATGTAAAATAGAATATTTTAAAACACACTATTCTTGTATGATTTAATAATAAAGTATAAATTTACAAACGTATTTAAATAGTATATATTATATGAACACTATTGCTACTCGCATTGCTGACTTTTTAAAGCAATTTCCACCGTTTAACAATCTTTCAGTTGAAGAATTGACAATTGTAGCGATGAATATTCGTGTTATTAATTTAGAAAAAAATAAAACTTTATTCCAAATTAACGATATTTTACACGATAGTTTTTATATGGTTGCATCTGGAGTTATCAATTTATCTGTAATTTCTGACTCTGAAGAAACTTTATTAAATAAATGTGTTGCTGGTGATGTTTTTGGTTTACGACCTTTTTTTGCGAAAAACAATTATATGATGACTGCAAAAGCTCGTGAAGAATGTATTGTTTATGCCATTCCAATTGCAACATTCAGACCATTTGTAGCTCAAAATGCAGAGGTTTTGAATTTCCTTTTAGAAAGTTTTGCAAATAATACTAGCAATCCTGCGGATAAAGAAAATCGAGGGAAATTACTGTCAGACAACGTAACATTTACGTCAAAACCCACTGAAATTACTTATTTTCAATCTTTGACATACAATAAAACACCTTTAAAAGTAACTGTAAATCATATAATAAAAGATGTTGCACAATTGATGACAGACAATTTAGTTGACAACGCAATCATTTCGGAACACAACTTCCCTATTGGAATTGTCACAGATACTGATATGCGGACAAAAATTGCAACTGGGCGTTTTGAAATTACTTCTACGATTAATAAAATAATGACATCGCCAGTAATTACTGTTGCTGAAAATGTTTCATTGGCCGAAGCGCAATTACTTTTATTGAAAAATAATGTCAGTCATTTGTGTGTTACCGTTGATGGTTCTGATAAATCTGAAATCAAAGGAATTATTACAGAACACGATTTAATTGTTTCTCAAGCGAGTAATCCAGGGGTTTTTATTAAAGAAGTTAAACGTTCTCAAAATGCAAGTGATTTAAGTCGAGTACGTTCAAAACTATCGGATTTAGTACAAACTTCATTAGCTAAAAATATTCCTTTAACACATATTACCAATATTGCAAGTGAAATAAACCTCGCAATCATTAAGCGTTCCGTAGAATTAGCGATTTTAGATTTAGGCTCCCCTCCTGCTCGTTTTGCGTGGTTAAGCATTGGTAGTCAAGGTAGAAAAGAACAATTATTATTGACCGATCAAGATAGTATTTTGGTATTTGAAGATGTTGCTGCTGATAAATATCGGGATGTAAAGAATTATTTTATGAAATTGGCTAAAAAAGCAGTTTCAACATTAGAAATCGTTGGTTATGAACCTTGTCAAAATGGTCACATTTCAAGCAATATGCTTTGGTGTAAGTCATTGACTGAGTGGGTTAAACAATATAGTAACTGGATGAATACTCCAGGTGAAAAAAACAATGAAATTAGTAGTGTGTTTTTTGATTATGAAATTGCTTTTGGGGAACAAAAAATAGAAGATGCGATTACCGATATTATCTTTGTAAATACTAAAAAAAATAAATTGTTTTTTGACTATTTAGGCAATGATGCTCTTAGAAAACCGCCACCTTTAAGCTTTTTCAAAAAATTCAATGTCGAAGAAACTGGCGTTAATAAAGGAAAATTCGATATAAAAAACAGACTTATACTGCCATTGGTAGATGGCGCAAGACTATTTGTATTGAGTCATAATATAAGAGGAATTAACAATACTCATTTACGATTTAAGCAATTGGCAATAATAGATCCAAAGCATTCTGAGATTTATTTGAATTGTGCGGATGCTTTTCAAACTTTGATAAAATTGCAAAGTTCCGAAGGTTTGAAATATGATAATTCGGGTCAATTTATAAATATTGAAGATTTATCCAAAGTCGATAAAGAGAATTTAAAAAATACTATTGCTCCTTTAAAAGAATTGGAAGAATTAATAAAAGATAGTTTTCAATTGACTCAATTTTCATAATATGTTAGATTGGATTAAAAATATAAACAAAGAATATCCCGAATTTTGGAAGCATTATCTTTCTAAATTCGAGAAAAAATCGCAGCGATATGTTTCGTTAAGTATTACTTCAACAGGAACAAATCCTGAAAAAGATGTGATTTTATCATTTGGTGCAGTTGCAATTGAACAAGATAGTATTCGCATTGGCGATAGTTTTGAAGTTGTACTTTTGCAATATATTTATTTGCATGATAATGGATTATCCAATGAATTTATAATTAAAAGTACACAGCCAAAACTTGGTGAACGTGAAGCAATTCAAGCATTTGTTGAATATATTGGTAATGCAACTTTAGTAGGCCACAGAATAGATTACGCTGTGAATTTGATAAATGTTGCCCTTGAAAAATTGGATTGTGGTCGTTTAAGAAACGAAGCTTTAGATATTGAAATTATGTTTCAAAAACTAAATGACCTTTCAGATAAACCTGTTTCCATCGATCAGTTATGCGCTCATTTCAAACTTCCCGCATCTTCAGAAATAGCTTCAACACCCGAAGAAGCCTATACAATTGCACTTTTGTTTTTAAAATTAAAGTTGCGATTGGGATTAAAATAAAGACACTATTTTTTCAAATCTTCCGTGATTACTAATAGAAATTGGATTTATCTTTTTGTTATTTCCCTTTAGAAAAGGAATTCCATCAATTTTGACTATTTTGATGTTTCTATTTAAGAGTTTTATACTTTCAAAATCAGTGCTATTTAGTACTGAAACAGTATGAATGTAATCCAAATTAATGTCTGTTTTTGTATAATATAAAACGCCATTACACATAACTTTTCCAATTGATTTATCCGTTTCAAAACATTCAAATTGTATCGGATTATAGATTCTAATTCCAGTATTTCGGTTGAAAATTTTATATGCAGCTTCCTTTCTACTCCATAAATTCCAAACTGTATTTTCAGGATTATCAGATTTTATGATAAGTAATTGTTCGTTTTTCGTGAATATTTTATCCAAATATCCTTTTCTTTTCCAATTGCTATCTTTAAGCGCCAATGCCAAATCAACAATGTCATTTCCTATCATTTTTCGGCTAATTTGGTTTCAATTATCTCTAAAGCGGCTTTTATAGTTAACATTTTTTCCATCGATTGATTGTCTATATCAATGGCAAAAACTTCTTCAATATCTAATATTATATCGACCAAATTTGCAGAATTAATATTCAAATCAGTAATGAAATCAGTTGTTTCCGTAAGATTTTCAAATGCTTCTTCATTATTAATGAAGGGTTTTATAATTGCTTTTAATTTCGTAATCGTTGCTTCTTTATCCATCATTTTTTTATTTAGTTTTTATATTTCTTAAATACGACACATCCATTTACGTCACCAAAACCAAAACTTGCTTTGATGATGATATTCAACTCTTTTTCAATTAATTTTTGTGGGATGCAACTTTCGTCAATTATTGAAGTAATTTCAGGATGCAAATCCACGCAATTTATATTCGGAAAGATAAAACCTTGCTTCAATTGCAAAACAGTTGCTACACTTTCAATACTTCCTGCACCAGTCAAACAGTGCCCTACCATTGATTTTAAAGAATTTATATATGGAAAATCTATTCCTTTTCTGTTTAATGCGTTACTCCAATTCTGAATTTCTAAACTGTCTTTTGATGTCGCTGTTAAATGTCCATTAATCGCATCAATATCATTTGCTGAAATTCCCGAGTTTTCAATTGCACTTTTGATGCACTTTTGAACTGCTGTTGGATTTTGTGCCGTCATTGTTCCTAAACCTCGTTGTCCACCCGAATTGACATTTCCACCTAAAATTTCAGCGTAAATTCTTGCCCCACGCAGCAAAGCACTTTCCAAATCTTCTAAGACTAATGCCCCTGCCCCACTGCCTGGTACAAATCCAGAAGCGCTTTCACTCATTGGTCTTGAGCCGCTTTCAGGTGTTTCATTATGTTTATAGGTGCATACTTTCATCGCATCAAAACCTCCCCAAATGTAAGGTCCAGAATCACTTGTACTTCCTGCGAGTATTCGTTTGGCTTGACCCGATTTTATTCTTTCATAAGCCATCAATATACTTTCAGTTCCTGTTGTACAAGCAGATGAATTGGTAGAAACTTGATTTCCTAAACCTAACTTTCCACCCAAATAGGCACTTACGCCACTGTTCATTGTTTGCGCTACAGCAGTACTTCCTAATCTTCGTGTCTGTAAAGCATCAATTTTGTAGATACTTTCTCTGAATTTATCAATTCCAGAAGTCCCCGTTCCAAAAATAGTTCCACTATCCCAATCGGGTTCATTGTCGTTATTTATAAATAATTCCGCATCTTTCCAAGCATCAATTCCAGCAATTACGCCATATAAAATCCCTGACGAATTGAAATTTCTTAATTCTAATTCTGTAAAATAGTTAGATATTAATTCGGGTGAAATATCAGGAGTACCAGATATTTGGCAAGAAAACTGCAATCGTTCCAATTCGGCATTGTGTTTTATGCCCGAAATACCGTTTTTGACGGAATGAGAAAAATCAACAAGCCCAACTCCATTTGGTGCAACTACGCCAAGTCCTGTTATTACTACTCTTCTTTCCATTTATGTATTCTATTTAAATTAAATAATAATTCCAGCAATTTCACCTCTACAAACAACTTCTTCATTTTCATTTTTCATTGTTACTTTACATTTCAATTTACCAAAACGGAAATACATTTTTTCAGAAATTACAGTCACTTTTTCAGAAGGGAATACAGGTTTTAAAAAATCTATATTCGTTGATGTTAAGGCAATTGAAGTATTTTTACTAAATCCATTATTTAATAAATAAATACCTAAACAAACTAATCCGATTTGTGCCATAACTTCAGTCAAAATAACTCCAGGTGTAATTGGTTTATCTTTAAAATGACCTTTATAAAAATCTAAATTTTCATCAAATGTAAATGTACCTTCTGCCCCATTTTCATTTATTGATATAAGTTCGTCAACAAACAAAAAAGGTGCTGAATACGGTAATTTTGCAATTATTTCTTTATTATTCAAATTGATATTGTTTACATTCTACAAAATTAAAATCGCAATAAAATTCTTTGAGCCGAAAAACCTGGGCCAAAACTCAACATTAAACCCAATTCTCCCTTTTGAGGATTATTTTCCATAATTCGTTCTAAAACATATAAAACAGTTGCACTTGACATATTTCCATATAATCTCAAAACTTCCTTGGTATCATTGATGTTTTTACCCAAATCAGAAAACAAATCTTCTACAGTTTGCACGATTTTTTTTCCACCTGGATGAAATATTAAATGATGAATATCTTCAATTTTTAGTTTATTTTTCGCCAAAAAAGGATGAATTATTTCAGGAAAATGTGTTGCAATTGTATTCGGAACTTCCACGTCTAAAACCATTTGCAATCCTGAGTTAGTAAGTTTGAAACCCATCATATCAATTGCATCATAAAAATGATACATTTCATCGGATAGAATTTCTGGACCTTCCTCCTCTTCACAAGAGGAAAGCAAAACACAAGCTGCTCCATCACCAAAAATAGCGGCACTTACAATATTTGCCATCGAGAAGTCATTCAATTGAAAAGTAGCCGTTGGACTTTCAACGGCAATAACAGCGGCTCGTTTTCCGGGATTTGCTTGCAAGAAATTCTTAGCATAAATAATTCCTGATATTCCTGCGGCACAACCCATTTCTGTTACAGGCAAGCGGATAATGTCTTGGCGCAATTTTAATTTGTTAATTAAATAGGCGTCTAAAGATGGAATCATAATTCCCGTGCAACTAACTGTTATAATATAATCTAAATCTTCGGGGTTCCAATTGGCTTTTACCAAAGCTTTTTCCAAAACTTTTTCACCCAAATCAATTACTTCTCGCACATAAATAGCATTTCGTTCTTCAAAGGAAGTGTGTGTGAAAACCTCAATTGGATCCATAATCGAGTAGCGTTTATCGACTGCAGCACCTTCAAAAATTTTCTTTACTTTTCGAATAAATCGATGTTCCTGCCCTTCAAGCCAAGCGTCTAAAAAAGGCATAATTTCTTCGGTAGTTCTAGAATATTTCGGTAATTGTTTGCAAACCGTTTTTATTTTTACACTCATATTTTCTTCAGCATTTACATCTATTATCTATTCGTCTCTCATCTTTTTGTCTTTAATCTTTTTGTCTATTTGTCTATCTCCAAATAATCCATTGGTATCTAAAAGCCCATTTCCATTGAATTTTATATTTTTTAAAACCTAATTTCTTTGAAAATGTTTCCAGTTCTTCTTTTTTGAAACCTCGCAATATTGAGGTTAATCCATCTTCACGAGACATTGAATTCAATTGAAACAGGAAACAAATTATTTGAAATAATCGATAGGCAAGAATGCTTCTGTGTAAATCATTGATTACAATTCCAAGTTTTGAATTGTCATAAAATGGATGCAATAATCTTTCAATTTCTTCATTTTTAAAATGATGCAACGTCAATGTACATAATATAATGTCGCATTTTGATTGGCTAAAATCGTATTCAAAAATATCTTCGCATTTGAAGGTGATATTTGAATAGGATTCCGATAATTTTTTGGCGTGATTTACTGTAAAGGCATTTGCATCAATTCCAATTAAATTAAACGAATAATTATTCTCTTTTCCATAATTTGACAATACTCGTAACATATCTCCATTGCCACAACCTACATCAACAATCGTTATCAATCTTGATTTTGGAACGGTTAAAATCAATTCTTTTACACCGTTCAAAGTCAATGAATTTCCACCTAAAAACTGATTGATTTTGGCAATTTTATCCAACGCTTCTCGCAATACCTCACCTTCCAAAGTAAAATCGTCCATTATTTCTGGAGTTTCGGTTCTGTATTTTGTGTTTATTGACATATTTATATCTAAAGTATTGGTTTTCCGTGTGTTTTCTTAATGATAATTGGTAATAGAAATGGAAATTGTACTAATATACGCATTAAAATTGATGCAATACGAGGTTGTTGTAAAATATTGGCTATAAAACGTCCTGTTTTTAATCTTTTCTCAAAATGAAATTTCCATTGTTTGATGTATTCTTTTTCTAATGAAGCTCTTGAGGTACTTTTACAATCATAATAATTGATTACTAATTCTGAAGCAATTTTTGCACTGTGAACCGCCATTGCCATTCCATTTCCGCACAAAGGATGAATTAATCCAGCAGTATCGCCAATCATCAAAATATGATTTTCAACAGCTTCTTTTTTGTCAAATGATATTTGACCAATTGTTAATGGCTTTTCAAAAATCAAAGTAGCTTTTTCAAATAGTAATTTCAAATGTGGATTTTCAGAAAGCACCTTTTCTTGAAACTCTTCATTATTTTTATACAATTTGTAGGCTTCATAATTTGTTATATAACAGATGTTAATGGCATTGTTTTCAATTTTAGAAACACCACAATAGCCGCCATTAAAATTATGCAAACCTACCAAATCATTAGAGAATTCTCCGTTATAATGCGCTTTTACAGCGAGCCAATGTGATTTTTTTTGAATGAAATTCCGATTTAATTTGACATCAATCGTAGAACGTTTTCCAAAAGCTCCGAGTACTATTTTTGATTTAAATAAAGTTCCAATTGAAGTTGTAATTGTAAACGCATCATCATCAAAAATTACATTTTCAACAGTTTCCTGAATAAAAATACAACCATTTGCAATTGCCTTATTAAATAAAAATAAATCTAAAGCGTATCTGCTGATTCCAAATCCACCCAAGGGCAATTCAGTGGTAATTGATGTTCCGTTTTGGGTTGAAAATTGAAGTTTAGTTATTGAAGTTGGCAGTAGTTTTGCTATATCAATTCCGAGCCATTCAAAATAAGGAAGCACTTCATTTGAAATATATTCTCCGCAAACTTTATGTTTTGGGTAACTATTTTTCTCAATTACCGTCACTTGAAGCCCAATTTTAGATAAATGAATAGCAGCAGTAAGTCCCGCTAATCCACCTCCTAAAATTAAAACCTCTTTTTGATTTTTCATATCTTAGTAAATTTAAGGAATTGGTTTGTGAGTTCAATTAGAGACCTTGTTTTATTTAACAAGATATTGGCTACCGTTGAACGAATTGGAATTACGAATTCATGTTATATTGATTAAAATTGTTTCACATAATTTAATAAGTTTCAAAAAAAATTACAAAAAGCAATAAAATTATTACATTTGGGGAAATTGCACTCTAAATTTTAAAAAATGCAAAAATTGTTCTGTCGAATATTATTTATTTCATTTCTATTTTTTCAAATAGCACAAGCTCAACAACCTGCAAAACCGAACGCTGTTGCTATTTACAACCAAATTCAAAAACTAAATTTTTTAGGTTCTGTATTGTATATTGCGGCACATCCTGACGATGAAAATACCCGATTAATTTCCTATTTGTCTAATGAGAAAATGGCTCAAACAGGCTATTTATCTTTAACTCGTGGTGATGGCGGTCAGAATTTAATTGGTTCTGAATTAAGAGAACAATTAGGTGTTATTCGAACGCAAGAACTTCTGGAAGCCAGAAAAATTGATGGTGGTATTCAGTTTTTTTCGCGTGCCAATGACTTTGGATATTCTAAAAATCCTGATGAAACTTTACAAATCTGGGATAAAAATCAGGTAATCAGCGATGTAGTTTGGGCAATTCGTAAATTCCAACCTGATGTAATTATCAACCGATTTGATCATCGTTCGCCAGGAACTACACATGGACATCACACTGCTTCTGCCCTATTGAGCGTTGAAAGTTTTGATTTAGCAAATGATGCAAAAATATTTCCCGACCAATTAAAATTCGTTAAGCCTTGGCAACCAAAAAGACAATTTTTCAATACTTCGTGGTGGTTTTATGGAAGCAAAGAAAAATTTGAAGCAGCCGACAAAACCAATTTAAGTGCTTTACAAATTGGCGTTTTTTATCCATCATTAGGAAAATCAAATCAAGAAATTGCGGCGTTGAGCAGAAGTTGCCATCAATCGCAAGGTTTTGGAAGTACGGGAAGTCGTGGTGAAGAAACGGAATATTTAGAATTGCTAAAAGGAAGTTCTTTACAAGACAAAACCAATGTATTCGAAGGAATTGACACCACTTGGAATCGGGTGAAAGGTGGTGCCGCTATTGGTCAATTACTAGAAAAAGTACAGCAGCAATTTGATTTCAAAAATCCATCGGCAAGCATTCCCGATTTGGCGAAAGCCTATTCAATGCTTCAATTATTAGAAGATGAACATTGGAAAACCATAAAATCTGAGGAAATCAAGAAAATAATTGCAGCCTGTTCTGGATTGTATCTTGAAGCGGTTGCAGAAAACCAAACGGCAACTCCAAACATTAACATAAAAGTAAAAATTGAAGCCATAAACCGAAGTCCAATAATGATGCAATTGGAAAGCATTACTTCGTTACCAGAACAAAAAAACACGCTTGAAAATATCGCATTGAAAAACAATGTTTCACAGAATTTGACATTGGAACTGCAATTGCCTGCGACATTAGAATATACCAATCCGTATTGGTTAAATGAAAAAGGCACGGTTGGAATGTACCGCGTTGACAATCAAATGAACGTTGGTATTCCAGATGTAATTCGGGAAGTTAAAGTTGTTTTTACAATTAATATAAATGGAATTTCGATCCCTTTTGAACGAAATGTTATCTATAAATACAATGATCCAACAAAAGGCGAAATCTATAATCCATTGGATATTGTGCCTGAAATTACGACTTCAATTATTGACAAAGTTGCCATTTTCAATACCGCTAAATCGAAAACTATTGGCGTAAAAATTAAAGCTGGAAAAGATTCAGAAAACGGAGTACTAAGATTAGATATCCCGAAGAATTGGAAAGTTAATCCAACCGAAATCACATTTGCCTTGAGCAAAAAAGGTGAAGAACAAATTGTATATTTTGAGGTATTTCCGCCCAAAAATGCAGATGAAATTACGGTAAAATGTATCGCAATTGTAAACGGCAAAACGTTTGACAAAGAACAAATCAACATCAATTACGATCACATTTCAAAGCAACAAATTTTGAGAACTTCTGAAGCGAAATTCATCAAATTAGACATCAAAACGGGGGGCGAAAAAATAGCCTATATTATGGGTGCGGGCGATGAAGTTCCGCAGAGTTTAATGCAAATGGGATATGAAGTTTCCGTACTAAAACCCGAAGAAATCACAAAGGAAAAACTACTGGATTTTAATGTAGTTATCACTGGAATTAGGGCTTACAATACCGTTAAAGCATTGGCATTCAAACAAGATATATTATTCGATTTTGTCAAAGAAGGGAAAACAATGTTGGTGCAATACAACACGACAGATGAATTGGTGACTAAAAATATTGCGCCTTTTTCACTGAAAATTTCTAAAGATAGAGTTACCGAAGAAAATGCAGAAATATGGTTTTTAGAACCACAAAATCCTGTTTTGAATTACCCAAATAAAATTACTTCCAAAGATTTTGAAGGCTGGAAACAAGAACAAGGGCTGAATTATCCAAGTGAATGGGACGCTGCCTTCACACCAATTTTATCTTCAAACGACAAAGGTGAAACGCCAAAAAATGGAGCGTTACTTATCGCAAAATACGGAAAAGGACATTATATTTATACGGGTTTGAGTTTCTTTAGAGAATTGCCAGAAGGCGTTTCTGGTGCGTTTAGATTGATGGCGAATATAATTTCTATTAAATAAAATCGAGATGAACGAAAATAAAATTTGGAAGAAAAATTACACTTGGGTTTTAGTAGCCAATGCAATATACATCGTTTTTTACTTTATTATTATGCAACTATTTTCCTAAGCTATGCAAAAAATTGATTGGATTGTTCTCGTAATTACCCTGCTTTTTATTGTAATTTATGGCGTTTGGAAAACCAAAGGAAGCACGAAAAATGTTGAAGATTACATTTTAGGAAACAACGAAACCCCTTGGTGGACAGTTGGACTTTCCGTTATGGCGACACAAGCAAGTGCGATAACTTTCCTTTCTACGCCTGGGCAAGCGTACCATGACGGAATGGGATTTGTCCAATTTTATTTTGGTTTGCCCATTGCGATGGTAGTCATTTGCATCACTTTTATTCCGATTTATCACAAACTTAAAGTTTTCACGGCGTATGAATATTTAGAACAACGCTTCGATTTGAAAACACGTTCCTTAGCAGCAATATTATTTTTGGTTCAAAGAGGTTTGGGAACGGGAATTACCATTTATGCACCTTCAATTATACTTTCGTCGATATTGGGTTGGAATTTAACGCATTTGAATATTATCATCGGAACGCTCGTTATAATTTACACGTTTTCTGGCGGTACAAAAGCTGTAAATGTCACTCAAAAATACCAAATGTTTGTGATAATGTTTGGAATGTTTGTCACGTTTTTCTTGATTTTACACCTATTACCAAACGATATGACTTTTGGAAATGCACTTCATATTGCTGGTGCAAATGACAAAATGAACATTGTAGATTTTTCATTTGACCCCGAAACTCGCTATACTTTTTGGAGCGGAATTACGGGTGGTTTTTTCTTAGCGCTTTCTTATTTTGGAACCGATCAATCGCAGGTAGGACGCTATTTATCCGGGAAATCTGTTCGGGAAAGCCAAATGGGATTAATTATGAATGGCTTCTTGAAAGTCCCAATGCAGTTCTTTATTTTATTGATTGGAGTGATGGTTTTTGTGTTTTTCCAATTCAATCCAGTTCCGTTAAATTTCAATCCAAATAACAAAATTTCCATTGAAAAATCAATTTACAAAACAGAATACCATAAACTTGAAAAGCAACTTGTAGATTTAACAGAGGAGAAAAAGGAATTTAATCTTTTGTATATCGATCACTTGAATCAAAATTATGACAATCCGATATTAAGGAGAAAATTAACCGCAATTTCAAATAAGGAAAATGATTTGCGAGACCAAGCCAAAGAATTGATTTCAAAAGCCGATGATAAAGCCGAAACAAATGACAAAGATTATGTATTTATAAACTTCATTCTCAACTATTTACCCAAAGGATTAATTGGATTATTGTTGGCAGTAATTTTGTCAGCAGCAATGTCATCAACGGCTTCGGGGCTAACAGCATTGGCATCTACCACGGCAATTGACATTTACAAACGGAATTTAAAATCCCCAAAATCCGAAAAACATTATGTCAATGCAACCAAACTTTTCACTGTTTTTTGGGGAATAATCGCCATACTTTTTGCGTGCGTTGGAACCTTGTTTGAAAATTTAATTCAGTTGGTAAACATTATCGGTTCGGTATTTTACGGTACCGTTTTAGGGATTTTCTTAGTTGGTTTTTACATCAAATACATCCGAGCCAAAGCGATTTTCTGGGGTGCAATAGGCTCGCAATTAGCCATATTCTATATCTTTTATTTAGATATTGTAAGTTTTCTATGGTTGAATTTCATAGGAGCTGTACTGACAATTTTAGTATCATTATTCCTGCAAACTTTCATTTTCAGAACAAAGAAAATCGGCATCCAAGAATTCAATTAATAATGTTGCGGTCTTTTTTGAAAAGTTTTTATTCCACAAACTCTATCAACCAACAACCATAAACCAACAACTTTCTTTAGGAGCGAATTGTCCTCTTGTATTTGTAATTGTAATTCCCGCTTTTGGCTCAATCTCTTCGCTTCGCTACGAGGATACCGCCTCAATCTGGGCTAAAGGAATATTATTTAGTATTTAGAAGTTATTGTCTATATTTTTTATTAAATTTAAACTTTGTATTAAACTTTATTAAAAATGAAATTTAACCGTACTTTAATTCATCCTCCTCAATTATCAAAGGAAAAATCGTTGAAAACTTTGGTTGAAAATAGAACGGTTTATTCGCTAAATCATTGCGAATTGAACCTTTTTGAAACCTATGAATCTTCGCAATTAGTTCCATTAAAATTCAATGATTTGGTGGTAACAAGTATGCTAAGAGGTAAAAAGGTAATGCATCTTTTCGATGAACCTGGCTTCGATTATTTACCAGGAGAAACGGTTGTTATTCCTTCTAATGTAGAAATGAAAATTGATTTTCCGGAAGCTACGTTTAATAATCCAACGCAATGTTTGGCATTGGCAATCGAGCAATCGAAAATTAATGACACGTTGCAGTTTCTGAACGAGCGCTATCCAAAAGAAGGAAACAATCAATTTTGGCATTTGAATTATCAAAATTACTATTTTTATAACAACATAGAATTAGCTACAACGATCAATAAATTGATAAAAGAATGCATGAGCACTTCAATAACAAAAGATGCTTTGGCTGATTTGACTTTACAAGAATTACTCATTCGTATTATACAAACTCAAACGGCAAAATCAATTGATGACGGTTGTTTTTCGGACCCAAATAATCCTATTACGCCTGTAATTGAATTTATAAGAATGAATTTAAAGGAAAACATCAGCATGAAAAGCTTGAGTGAAAAAGCGTGTATGAGCACCACTTCTTTTTATAGATTTTTCAGAAGAGAATTAGGGATGAGCCCTATAGAATTTGTTATAAATGAGAAACTGAAATGTGCTAAACAACTCCTTAAAAATCCAAAAATACAAATTAACGAAGTTTGTTATTTAGCTGGATTTGAAGATAGCAATTACTTTATTCGGTTATTTAAAAAGCACGAGGGAATTACGCCGAAACAATATCAATTATTATATGTAAATTAATTTATTCGATATAAGTTAATGGCTCTAAATCTAATTCTTCTTCGGGTGTGAAAATTCTATATTCTATTCGGAACGTCTTTTTCAATGGTGTTTCCAACGAAAATCCTCCTACTCCAAAAGCATCAATTACATCTAAAGTAAAATGAGCATGTTTCCAATATTCGAATAAATCCTTATCGACCCAAAATTCTGTATTTTCGATTGTGCCAATACAAACATCACCTAATCTTTGGTAAAACCCACCTTTTTCAAAACATTGTGGTTGTGTTCCTTCACAACAGCCACCCGCTTGATAAAACATCAAATCCCCATGTTTTTCCTGCAATATTTTTATTAATTCTATTGCTTTTTCGTTAGCGTCAATTCTTCGTATCATTTATTTTTTATTTAAAATAAAACCTGACAAATCATAAAATCTGTCAGGTTTAAAAATACTAATTTTTATACTGATTTCTAAAAGAAACCTAATTTCTTTTTGTCGTAAGAAATCAACATGTTTTTGGTTTGACGGTAATGTCCCAACATCATTTTGTGATTTTCACGACCAATTCCTGATTGTTTGTACCCTCCAAAAGGAGCTCCTGCAGGATAAGAATGGTATTGATTCACCCAAACACGACCCGCTTGAATCGCTCTTGGAATTTGATAAATTTCGTGTGCATCACGAGTCCATAGTCCTGCTCCTAAACCATACATCGTATCATTTGCAATAGCAATCGCTTCTTCAGTAGTTTTAAAAGTAGTAACAGCTAAAACAGGTCCGAATATTTCTTCTTGAAAAATACGCATTTTGTTATTTCCTTTGAAAAGTGTTGGTTTGATATAATATCCGCCAGAAATATCGCCTTCCATGTGGTTTTCTCCACCTCCAATTAATAATTCAGCACCTTCTTCTTTTCCTAATTTTATATAAGAAAGGATTTTTTCTTTTTGAACTAATGATGTTTGCGCTCCCATCATTGTCGAACTATCCAATGGATTTCCCATTTTTATTGCAGCAGTTCTTTCGATTACTCGAGCAATAAATTTATCGTAAATATCTTCATGAACCAATAATCTTGAAGGACAAGTACATACTTCCCCTTGATTCAAAGCGAATAATACCGCTCCTTCAATGGCTTTATCAAAGAAATCATCGTCAGCATCACCAACAGATTTCATGAATATATTTGGAGATTTTCCACCTAATTCTAAAGTAACAGGAATGATATTTTCAGTAGCGTATTGCATTACTAAACGACCTGTTGGTGTAGAACCAGTGAAAGCTGCTTTTGATACTTTTTTGTTAGTTACCAAAGCTCTTCCAAGCTCAGCTCCAAAACCGTTTACAATATTTACAACTCCTGGAGGAAGTAAATCACCGATTAATTCCATTAATACTAAAATAGAAATTGGAGTACTTTCTGCTGGTTTTAAAACTACTGTATTTCCTGCAGCCAAAGCTGGAGCTAATTTCCAAACCGCCATTAAAATTGGGAAATTCCAAGGAATAATTTGAGCAATAACACCTAATGGTTCGCTTAACGCAATAGAAACAGTTTGATCATCTAATTCTGTAATGGAGCTTTCTTCAGCGCGAATTACACTTGCAAAATACCTGAAATGATCAATTGCCAAAGGAATATCGGCAGCCATAGTTTCGCGGATTGCTTTTCCATTATCAATAGTTTCAACAGTAGCAATATAAGCAAGGTTATCTTCTATAACTTGAGCAATTTTATTCAAAAGATTGCTACGTTCCGTAGAAGAAGTTTTTCCCCATGTTTTGAAAGCTTCATGAGCAGTGTCAACAGCCAAATCAATATCAACTTTAGTTGAATGTGCTGCTCTTGTAAACACTTTTCCATCAATTGGAGAAACTACATCAAAATATTGACCACCAATTGGCGCGACAAATTTTCCTCCTATATAGTTATCATACGTTGCCTTAAATTCAGGTCTTTGTGCTAAATTACTCATAATTTAATTAGTTTTAATTTAATCAAATTTAGCTTCAAAGACAATAGAAAAATAGCACAAATCATTCAAGTTATAGCACTATAAAACCAAAAATGTTTTTTATATGTTGTTATGCTATAGAAATCACAACTATTGCAGAATTTAATTATAGAATTGACATTTTACGGTTGTTTTCATTTCTCTATAAATTATAAAAACAAATGAAATGAATTATTAAAAAACCATTACAATTTAGAAGAATAATCGTATATTTGAGTACCCATTTCTCTATTAAAATTAATTCATCGCTTTATGAATAGTATTTTAAAAATAATCGATTTATTCAAAGTCTTTTTAACTGAAATTGGGGAACTCTCCTATTTTGCAAGTCGTTTTTTTAAAGAAGTTTTCAAAAGACCTTTTGAATTTAAAGAGTTCTTGCGACAATGTTTCAATATGGGAAACCGTTCCTTATTATTGGTTGCCGTTACAGGATTCATCATTGGAT
Organism: Bacteroidota bacterium; assembly: GCA_947466955.1. Taxonomy (GTDB): domain Bacteria; phylum Bacteroidota; class Bacteroidia; order Flavobacteriales; family Flavobacteriaceae; genus Flavobacterium. The sequence continues at coordinate 3,515 of CANIFM010000026.1, read as the reverse complement.
TGGTATTTACATTACAATCTCGACCAACACTTCAAGAATTTGGTGCCGTTTCTTGGATGCCATCAATGGTGAGTATTTCAATAATTCGAGAAATTGGTCCAATCATAACTGCTTTAATTTGTGCAGGTAGAATTGGTTCTGGAATTGGCGCTGAATTAGGTTCGATGCGGGTTACTGAACAAATTGATGCTATGGAAGTTTCAGGAACAAATCCTTTCAAATACCTTGTAGTTACTAGGATTTTAGCAACTACATTGATGATTCCAATTTTAGTTTTCTTTGGTGATGCAATTGCAATATTTGGATCTGCAATGGTTGAAAATATCAAAGGAAATGTATCGTATTTACTCTATTTTAATCAAGTTTTCAATAGTTTAGAATTTAGCGATTTAATTCCAACCACCATAAAAACTTTCTTTTTTGGATTTGCAATCGGATTAGTAGGATGTTTTAAAGGATATAATTGTAAAAAAGGAACTGCTGGTGTTGGACTTGCCGCTAATTCAGCCGTGGTTTTCACATCAATGTTACTTTTTATTATTGACTTTATAGCCGTATTTGTTTCAAATATATTTTACGATTTATAAATTATGAACACCAATAAATCAAATCCTGTTATAGAAATCAACGACCTTCGGAAAAGTTACGGCGAAAATCACGTGCTTGATGGATTCAATATGAAGTTATTTGAAGGCGAGAATTTGGTTGTAATGGGAAAATCGGGCTGCGGAAAATCGGTGATGATAAAATGTCTCATTGGATTGGAAGAGCCTGATGGCGGCACAATTATGGTGATGGGCAAAAATATAAACGATTTAAAACACGAAGATTTAGATGAATTGCGAACCGAAATTGGATTTCTTTTTCAAGGAAGTGCCCTTTATGATTCGATGTCGGTTCGTGAAAATTTAGAATTTCCCTTACGAAGACATACCAAAAAATTCGGATTCCTTGAAGACACAACGCCTTTAGTAATGGAAGCTTTAGAAAATGTAGGTTTGGCAAACGCAATAGATTTGATGCCCAACGAACTTTCTGGTGGAATGAAACGCCGGATTGCACTGGCACGAACTTTAATTCTGCAACCTAAAATTATTCTTTATGATGAGCCAACTACGGGTTTAGACCCAATTACTTCTAAAGAAATTATTTTATTAATGATGTCAATTCAGAAAAAATACAACACTTCGTCCATAATAATTACGCACGATGTGGATTGTGCCCGTGTAATTTCAAATAGGATGATATTATTGGTAGATGGAATAAATTACAAAGAAGGAACTTTTGAAGAATTATCTGTTTCATCGGATGAAAAAGTTCGTGCTTTCTTTAAATAAATATAAAAATGGAAAAGTCAACAACACAGAAAATGCGCTTAGGAATTTTTGTAATCATTGGATTAATGCTATTTGTTTTAGCTATTTATTTCATTGGTGAAAAACAGAAAATGTTTGGTGAAACCAATGAATTAAGTGCCGTTTTCAATAATGTAAGCGGTTTACAATTGGGAAATAATGTTCGGTATTCTGGTATAAATGTAGGAACGGTTCGAGGAATTTCGATGATTAACGACACCACAATTCGCGTGGATATGATTATTGATAAAACCGTTTTCAAACACATCAAAAAAAATGCGGTGGCAACCATTGGATCTGATGGTTTGGTTGGAAATATGATTATCAATATTACGCCTGGTGAAAATTCATTTAGTGCCGTTCAACCTGGCGATATTATTAAATCTGTAAACAGAATTCGTACCGATGATATTTTGAGTACCTTGAATGTTACCAATCAAAATGCGGCATTATTAACAGTTGATTTGCTCAAAATCACTAAGGAAATTACGCAAGGAAAGGGAACAGTTGGTTTGCTAATTAATGATACCATTATGGGAAGTGACTTGAAACAAACGTTACGATATTTAAAATTAACGAGCAAAGGAACGTCGGAATCTGTGGGGAAATTGAATGAATTGATTGCATCTTTAAACAATAAAGGCAATGTAATTGGAGTTTTAAAAGATACGGCTGTAGCCAATAAAATCAAAACGATTGTTGGCAATTTAGAACGTTCAAGCGATGGAATTAACAAAGTAGTAACCAATTTAAACGCCACAATTACAAATGTAAAAGATGGAAAAGGCGCACTTAATTATTTGTCGAATGATCCAGAATTAGTTCGCAAAATAGATTCTACAATGACCAATATCAATCAGGCGAGTTTCCGCTTGAATGAAGATTTGGAAGCCTTGAAACATAATTTTCTGTTTCGTGGCTATTTCAAAAAACAAGAAAAAGCAAAACTGAAAGCAGCACAAAAGAAATAATCTAAACCCCTTTTAAACCTTCAATTAACAAATCGACATCTTCTTTGGTGTTGTAATGACTGAATGAAATTCGCAAACTTGGTTTTTTCAAATCTTCAGCCGAAAGAAATTCAGCGAGAACGTGCGAAGGCCTGATACTTCCCGATTGACAAGCACTTCCGCGGGAAACTGCAATTCCCTTCATATCCAAACCAAAGAGAATCATTGCGGTTTTATCTTCCGAAAAAGGCAAAATTATATTCAAAACAGTGTAAAAACCATCTTCGGAACCGTTAATTTGAAATTCAGGAAATTCCAATTCTAATTGTTGAATTAGGTAGTTTTTAACTTCCGTAATCGCAGTTCTTTCGGTATCTAAATTGGCTAATGAAAGCGTTAATGCTTTAGCCATTCCAGCAATTTGGTGCACCGCTTCAGTTCCGGGACGCAAACCTTTTTCTTGTTCGCCACCAAATAATTGAGGTTGCAAACCCGAATTTTTTCTCACAAATGCAAAACCAACGCCTTTTGGTCCGTGGAATTTATGTGCCGAAGCAACTATGAAATCAATTGGCGTTTTTTGTAAATCTAATTCTGTTTTTGCAACAGATTGAACCGTATCCGAATGAAATAAAACACTATTTTGTTGGCAAATCCTCGCAATTAAATCCAATTCTAAAACCGTTCCAATTTCATTATTGACGTGCATCAAACTCACCAATGTTTTTATATCTTGTGAAAGCAAACCAACTAAATCTGTTTTGTCAATAACTCCATTTGCTTTGATTGCAACATAATCAACTTGAATATCAAACTCTTTTTGCAAGGCTTCAATAGTATGTAAAACGGCGTGATGTTCGATTTTTGTAGTGATTATTCTTTTCACTTTCAAATCTTTCACACAAGAACGAAGAATTAAATTATTGGATTCTGTTCCGCCAGAAGTAAAAATAATTTCTTGTGCATTGCAATTCAATTCTTTGGCAATGGCTTTTCGAGAAAGTTCTACAATGCTTTTCGCATTTCTACCAAAACTGTGCGTTGACGACGGATTTCCATAATCATTTGACAAAATAGAAACCATTTCGTGAATCACTTCTTCCCGAATTTGAGTTGTCGATGCGTTATCTAAATATACTTTTTTCATTGTTTGTTTTTTATCACTTTCCGAAATAAAATCGATGCAAATATAAGAAATTCTATTGTCTTT
>CANIFM010000025.1 GCA_947466955.1 Bacteroidota bacterium | reverse complement strand
CCAAGTGTAATTCTTAATGATATATCAAAAGGGGTTCAAGCGGTTATTGGAACTGCCCCAGGACAAGTAATATTGAGTTTTACAAACACCGCAACATTAACAATGAATCCTGACGGAACAATCACTGTTGCAGCAAATGCGTTACCAGGAACTTATCCAATAACATATACTATTTGTGAGGTTTCCAATCCAACAATTTGTAGTACAGTTACAAGTAATGTAACGGTAACTTTACCACCACCAACAATTTGGACAGGTTCTACAAGTACCGATTGGAACGATGCTACTAACTGGAGTTATGGAGTTCCTTTATCAGGGGGTCGTCTTGAAATACCTGGAGGACTGACAAATTATCCTGTTTTAGATCAAACAAAAACTATTGGAGATGCAATTATCGCTGATGGAGCGACATTAAATTTAAATAATTTCACTTTAGTGGTTTCAGGTACTTTTTCAGGAACAGGAACATTAATTGGTAGTACTACTTCAGGATTAACAATCAATGGATCGGGTTCGAAAGGAACATTCTATATGAATCAAACTACACCAGGCACTTCTAATAAAGTAGCAAATTTCACCTTAAATGCTATTTCATCTGGAAGTACAACTTTAGGAAATGCTATGGGAATATCTGGGATTTTGACTTTAACTAATGGTACATTTATTACAGGTGGAAATCTAACTTTAACAAGTAATGGAATTGGAACTGCTGTTGTAGCTCCAATTACCGATTGTAACGCTGTAGCTATAACAGGCGATGTAACTGTAGAACGTTTTTTCCCAGCGGGTCGTGCTTTTAGACTTATTACGTCTCCAGTAACCACAACTTCTACAATTAGAGACAACTGGCAAGAAGGAGTGAGCAATCCTACGACAACTTACGCAAACAACTTGAATCCACATCTAGGTTATGGAACACATATTACAGGAAATATGACTAATGGTGCTATTTATGGATTTGATGCTACTCAAACAACCAACAATTCTATGTTTACGTTTAACAATACTACTCGTGCATGGGCTGCAGTACCTAATACGAATTTGTTAACGCTAACTGCGGGAGTACCTTATCGATTAATGATAAGAGGGGATCGATCAATAGATATGATAACCAATGCGCCTATAGCTACCAATACGATATTAAGAGCTAAAGGGGCATTGAAAATATGCGATGCTCCAGCAGGAGGTTTAGGTGAAAATGCAGGTGACCTTAGTTTTATAGGAAATCCTTACCAAGCAATCGTTGATATTAAATCGGTACTACAAAATTCAACGAATCTAAATTCCAATAGCTATTATGTTTGGGATCCAAAATTAAATACAAGAGGAGCATATGTTACATTCGATTTAAATTCAAATATAAACTCGGTTTTAGGTTCGGCAGTGAATGCCTATTTACAACCTTGGCAAGCTTGTTATGTTACAACTACTTCTGCGGGTAGTGCAAGTATTATGTTTCATGAATCAAATAAATCACCACTTGAAAGTGTAATTGAAGGTGTGTATAGAACCAATAATTTGGCTTCCTATATTCGATTGACACTTTACGAAAGCAATATCCTTGCTAATAATGGCACAGCTACAGATGGACTAATAATGAAATTTGGAGACAATTACGTCAATACTATTGATGGAAATGACGCTATAAAATTAAGCAATCAAGACGAAACTTTTTCAACTAAAAACAATTCTACTTTGTTGGGTATTGAAAGCAGGTTATTTCCATTAACAACGGATGTTATTCCATTGAATATTACCCAATACCGTTTCACTAACTACACAATGGTTGCAAATGGAACGAATATGAGTGGTCCGCCAGCTTATTTACACGATCAATTACTACAAACCTATACAGAGATTCCACAATCAGGTTCAGTTAACTATTCTTATGTGTTAAATACAAATAATGCTGCAACTTCTGCATCAAATAGATTTAGAATAGTATTTCAAAATCCTACTTTAAGCATCGATTCTAATGCAACTTTAGCCTTTACGATGTACCCAAACCCATCGAAACAAGGAGTTTTTGATGTGGTAATGAATGATGCGACCGAGGATACTAAATTAATTATTTACAATTCAATTGGGCAGGAAGTCTATGCAACAAATTTAACTCAAGCCACGATTAATCATATTGACACTAACAAGGTATTTGCCAATGGCATTTATTATGTAAAAATTATAAAAGAGGCTACTACGAGTATTAAAAAATTAATAATACGATAAGGATGAAAATTAATAAAATATTAAAAACCCTTTTTGCAATAATAATACTAACAACAACTAATGCTAGTTTTGCTCAAGGATTTGGTGAAGATGTAGTAGATAATCCACCAGTTACCTCAATTAATAGTGAATTATGGATACTTATACTTCTTGGTTTCGTGTATTCTTTTTATCTTTTAGGAAGAAATCATATAAAAAAATTGGATTAACATAATAATAATAATTTTTTAAGTTATAAGTAGCTCTGATAAAAAGAGATTAAAATGGAGATGGGTATTTTCAAACTTAGTTAGTTTTTATAAAACCCATCTTTTCAATTATATCTAATGGTTGAAATATTAGAAAAACCTAGAAAAAAACTGGATTATCGATAACGCAGAAATAGAACAACTACCATTTTTTTGTGGCATTGTCTTAGAAAAACAATAAAGTTAAAAAACTAAATAACAGTAAGTTATTTTTTTTGTTATTTATCGGACATTAATGGAACTTAACGTTTTAAAATAATTTTTCCTGATTTTATTGCTCCAGATGCTATTGTGATTTTATAAAAATAAGTTCCGTTTGCAGCACTTGCGCCCGAATTATCCATTCCGTCCCAAATAACTTGAAATTTACCTGAATTTATGGAATTTTCTTGTAATAAATTTATGACAATTTGTCCCAATTCATTGTAAATAGAAACCGATACTTTTTCTGGAGTATTCAATGAAAATTCAATGGTTGTTTCCTTAGAAAAAGGATTTGGATATACGATTTCATCTTTATAATTACTATTCCAAATCATGGGCGAATTAGAACCTAATGTGTAACAATTTGTAGTTCCAATGAAATAGCTTGAGGAGACATCTTTGTTGTGTCGAGTTGCATTTTCTGATGCTAGTAAATAAGTTCGAACATATTCTGTTTGAACTCCATCTGGACTAACAGTTACACGAATATGACCTGTATTGGGAAGAATTGTACCTTCTAAATACCCATATCCTACAGCATAAGAAACTCCATTTGCCGTTGTACTTGAATGACTTGGCTGAGGTGTTTCTTGGTAAACCAAACAATCTTTTTCCTGTTTTCCAAAAAAATGATCGTGCCCATGAAAGAATGTGGTTACTTTATTTTCTGTTAAAAGTTCTTTAATTGGCTTGTACCATCCCGGACGATTGGTTGAAAAACCGGGTGTTCCATCTTGATTGTTTCCTCCCCATTCATATAAATTTGCAAATTCTACTCCACCACGACCATCTGGGTCACCTCCAACAATTTGATGTGAAAAAATAAATTTAAATTTGGCGGGACTATTTTCCAATGTTGCTCTTAACCAGTTATATTGTGCTTGTCCCAACGTCCATCGCCAACCAGTTGTTGCCGTTGGTTTTGGAGAAGTAAACCAATAAGGGTCAATTACAATAAATAATGCATCGCCCCAAGTCCAGGAGTAATAACTTTCTCGTTGTCCAACAAAATTATAACTTGTGGCATCACCAGAATAAAAACTATCAGGTGCGGGATTCAAAAAATATTTTTTACGTTCATTGGTATCCCAAACGGCAATGTTTTCAGAAGTTCCATTCAAGTTCCACCCCGATTCCCCCTCGTGATTTCCTAAAGCAATAAACAAGGGCACGGTGTGACAAATAGTCTCATATTTTGATCGCAACAATTTGCAACGATATGGAATAGTATCATGAGGAATAGTATTAGTTGTTAGATTTTTCAATTTATCGGTCATTAAAAAATCGCCTAAATCAATCATAAAGTCAGGGTTGTCTTCCAATTGATTTTGCAAACATCTTTCATAAACTGGAATAGAACTTTGTTCATCCATGTGGGGATCGGCTTGAACTACAAATGTAAATGTGCTTCCAGCGGGTCTTTGAGTTTGAAATGAATGTTCTGGTCTTGTAGTAAAACCAGTTGCTCCAACACTTCGATAACACATTCTATAATAATATTTTGTATTGGAAGCAAGTCCAGAAATCACAACCTCCGCTGGTTCATTTGCAATACAACTTTGCCACGGAGTTTGGTTGGGATAATTTCCTGTAAGCGTTCCAAATTGTATGGAAACCTCAACAGCAGCATCAAAAAAAGCTTGAACCGTAATACTATTATTGGTTGGTCGCCCCAAAATTTCCGCTTGTGTTATGTTTTGAGCATTAATCTTAAAAGCACTTAAAATTAGAATAAAATAGAGAGGGAATTGTTTTTTCATTTTATAAACAATTAATGTTGAATAATAATTTTCTTAGTGTAATTTTTAATTGAATCAATTTTTAAAAAATAAATACCATTAGGTATATTTAAAGTATTGATTTCATTGGAATCAAATTCTAAAATACTTTGCCCAATCATATTCAATAATTTGCAATGATGATTCGTTGTAAAGTCGTTAAATTGTATGTTTAGTTTTGAATTTGCTGGATTAGGATATACTTTAATCAAATCTTCGGGTTTAACATCATTAAGTCCCATTGCACAACTTCCAACGGAATATGAAAAAGCAACTTCCCGATTTGTATGTCCAGTTGAACCCGTTGTTCCTGGAATAAATGCTTTTACATAATCGACATTTACGCAAGTTGGCGTGACATTTACACGAATATGACCCGTTCCATCCATCGCATTTCCATTTGGGTAAGCACCCGCATTTGCAGTATAACCAATGGTATAGGAGATGTCACTCGGCATAGGAACTTCTTGATAAACCACGCCATCGAGTTGTTCTTTGGCAAATAAATGGTCGTGTCCTTGAAAGAAAATAGCTACTCCAGTATCCACAAAAACTTGATGAATTGGTTTTCCCCAACCCGGTCTGTACTGATTAAATTTATTCTGATTACCGTCAATTCCTCCCCATTCAAATTGGGTTGCAGTTGCTATTCCGCCTCTTCCTTGTCCGCGGGTATGGTGTGCAAAAACAAATTTATGGGCTGCGGTACTGTTTTCTAATACACTTCTCATCCAATCGTATTGCGTTCTTCCCAATGTCCAATCCCAATTTGTTGGTTTTGCGGGATCTGCTGGGGTTGTTCCTGGTGAAATCTCCGTTCTATATACATCCAAAACCACAAATAAAGCATCGCCCCAAGTCCAAGAGTAATAGTTTTCTGGGGTATTAATTCCGTAATTTTCAACTGCGGTATTGCCCGTATAAAAACTATTTGGATAGGGATTTGGATAATAATATTTACGCCATTGTGTTCCCCAAACCCCAATATTGTTGGGTGGCGTTTGATTTAGATAATAATCATTCTCGCCTTCGTGATTTCCTAAACAAACATAAAATGGAATGGAATGGCAAATTTGACCTAAGTATTGTCGGTAATCTTTATGCAATGCATCCATATCAGCACTTGTGGTAGTTAGCGGCGTATGATCATCACCAAAAATATCCCCCAAGGATAACATAAAATCAGGATTGTCCGCTGCTTCATTGGCTAAAGTAACTTGGTACATGCTTCGATTTCCTTTTATATCATATAAATGTTCGTCAGATTCAACTGTAAAAGTATAAGAACTTCCAGCCGAACGCTGCGTATTAAAACTATATTCTGGGGTAGTTGTATATGTTGAAGCACCAACTAATTTGTATTGCATTCTATAAAAATACTTTGTATTGGCAACTAAATTGGACAAATCAACCTCATCAGGAACATTTAATACATTTGAAAATGTTGAAGTTGATGTTGGATAATTTCCAGAAACAGTCCCGTATTCTAAAAAATATTGAGCGTTTTGATCAAATAAAATACTGGCGGTTACAGCCGTATTAGTTGGTCTTCCTAAAATAATTGATTTTACTTGGGAAAAGGAAGAATTAGTATTTCCCAGCACGAAAATCAGAATAAGTGCCTTTGTAAGAATTGAAAATTGAAAACTCTTAAATAGTGATTTTATCATTACTTTATTTTTTGAATATTTAATAAGACAAAAAATAGTTAAAAAGGTTTAATTGATTAGTATAAAAAAAGTGGATTTAATGACAACCACAATCGTCTGAGCCGCAATTTTTTGATTTATCGTTCTTGAAAAAGAATTTTTTAATCAAAAAAGCAATTGCAATTCCTAGAGTTATAAAAGCTATTATTTCTTGAGCCATCAGTAACTATTTTAATATTTGAAAAGCAATTAAAGCTACAATATATGCCAATCCACTCATAAAAATTAGTTGTCCCAAAGGCCATTTCCAAGTGTTGGTTTCTTTTTTGGTAATTGCCAATGTACTTGCGCATTGCATTGCAAAAGCGTAGAATAATAACAATGAAATTCCTGATGCAAAATTGAATATTTTATCGCCCGTTTCGGGATTAATTTCAGCACCCATTTTGTTTTTTATAGTATCTTCATTTTCAGTACCGCCAACACTATAAATGGTTGCTAAAGTCCCTACAAAAACTTCCCTTGCGGCAAATGAACTTATGATTGCAATTCCAATTTTCCAATCGTAACCTAAGGGTGAAATTGCAGGTTCAATAGCTTTTCCCATAATTCCGATATAGGAATTTTCTAATTTATAGGCGGCAACTTTATTCTTAAATTCTAATTTTGATAAACTTGTATTTTCGTTTTTTGCAGTCAAAATAGCTTCCGCATTATTGAATTTTTTTCCAGGACCATACGACGCCATAAACCATAATACGATTGAAATAGCAAGGATTATTTTTCCAGCTCCAAAAATAAATGCTCTTGTTTTTTCAACTACATTAATGGCAACATTTTTAAACATTGGTAATTTATAGTTTGGCATTTCAACTACAAAAAAGGTTTTGCCTTTAATTTTCAAAATTTTATTTAGAATATAAGCCGAAAAAATAGCCATTCCAAAACCTAAAAGATACAGCAACATCAAGGTCAAACCTTGCAAGTTTAGAAAACCTAATATTCTTGTGTCAGGAATTACCAATGCGATAATTATGGCATAAACTGGCAATCTTGCGGAACAGGTTGTGAAGGGCGTAACCAAAATTGTAATCAATCTTTCCTTCCAATTTTCGATATTTCTAGTTGCCATTATTGCTGGAATTGCACAAGCTGTTCCTGAAATCAAAGGCACGACGCTTTTCCCAGAAAGTCCAAATTTCCGCATTATTTTATCCATCAAAAAAACAACGCGACTCATATAACCGCTTTCTTCTAAAATAGAAATAAACATAAATAGAAAAGCTATTTGTGGAATAAAAATCAAAATCCCACCAATTCCTGGGATTATTCCTTGGGAAATTAAATTTGTTAAAACTCCCGAAGGCAAAGATTCATTTGCCAAAACACTTAATGACGCAAAAGTAGTATCAATAAATTCCATTGGCACTTTAGACCATTCAAAAATAGATTGAAAAATTACAAATAATATGAAGAAAAAGATAAAATAGCCCCAAAATTTATGCGTTAAAACACGGTCTAATTTGCTACGGAAATCTTTGGCAATGGAAGCGTCAATTTTATGTCCAACTTTCAAAACATCATTAATAAATTGGTATCTTTTTATGGTTTCTTTTTGTTGCAAACGCTTCAAATCAGAATGTGATTTTGTAAAAGAACTCCGAATTTCCTTACGTTCTAAATTCATAAAATTCACATCTTGCGTAATGACCAACCACAATTTATAAAGCAGTTGATTTGGAAATGTTTTACGAAGTGTGTCAAAATATTCCGAATCAATACTTGACGCATTCAAACACGGCTCGGTGGAAAGAGAAGTATAATTAATTATTAGATTTTTCAATTCATCAATCCCATAGCCTTTTCGAGAACTGATTAAGGCAATCTTCGTTTTTAGTTGCTCTTCTAAATAGGGAATATCAAGAGAAATGCCTTTAAATTTCATCCTGTCAGCCATATTAATGACTAAAATAGTTGGGATTTCAAGGTCTTTTATTTGGGTGAAAAGCAATAAATTTCGCTTTAAATTTTCCACATCTGTAACCACAAGAGCTACATCTGGATATAATTTATCGTTTTTATTTAACAGCAATTCAATAACAACATTTTCGTCAATGGAACTTGCATTTAAACTATACGTTCCTGGTAAATCAAGGATATTTGCTTTAATTTTTGACGTCAATTTACAAAAACCAATCTTTTTTTCGACTGTTATTCCGGGGTAATTTCCTACTTGTTGGTTCAAACCAGTCAATTGATTGAAAACAGAAGTTTTACCCGTGTTTGGATTTCCAATTAAGGCAACATTTATGTTTTTGCTACTCATTTTAAGTTGGATTTTAGAATTTCAACTTCAATTTCTTTAGCAGTTTCGATCCGAATAGCAAGGTGCGAGCCATTAATATTCAAATACAAAGGATCTCCGAATGGCGCAATTTGAAGCAATTCTACAACGTTTCCTGGCAAACAACCCATTTCCAATAATTTTAATGGTATGGTTTCGATGTCAAAATCTTTGATGATTGCTTTTTCGCCTTTTTTAAGAGAATTTATTGTCGTTCGCAAACCTTATTTAGATTGAATTTAGATTACAAAAGTAAATATAATAATATTCAATCGAATGATAATTATCAGTTTTATGACATTTTTAAGCAAATGTTGATTTGAATTTATTAGAAATGAAATATATCTATTGACTAGATTACTCGTAACACAAAAAATTAATATCTTCAATTAAGCGCTGAATATCTTCTTTTTTGGTGCCATCATAAAATCCACGAACACGTCTTTTTGAATCAACCAAAACAAAATTTTCGGTATGAACCATATCGTATAATTCATTTGGCTTGCCTAATTTTACAGCCAAATAGGACTTTCTTGCCATCGTATAAATTTGTTTTTTATCGCCCGTAACCAAGTTCCATTTGCTGTCAATAACTCCGTTTTTTATAGCGTATTTTTTCAAAACAGAAACGCTATCTGTTTCAGGAAAAACTGTGTGAGAAAGTAACATCACTTTTGGATTGTTGATAATTGCTTTTTGAATTTCAACTAAATTAGTTGTCATTTTTGGGCAAATTGACCCACAGGTTGTAAAGAAAAAATCGGCAACATAAATCGTGCCTTCATAATCTTTTTGAGTGATTTTTTTTCCGTTTTGATTTGTAAATGAGAAATCTGCAATCGTATGGTATTTACTAATATATTGAATCGTAGAGTCAACCAATTCAGGGTTTACCATTGAAGGATTATAAATTGGAAGCATCTTTTTTGGCTTTAAAGCCGAATAAAAAAGGGCTAAAATAATTGCCGAAAGCACAATCACAATACTTAGAAACAATTTGTATTTTCTTAGAATAGAAAGCATTTTTAATTTTTCACAAATTTACGAAAGTAGCACGTTAAGAATTAAATTTAACTCTATTTTTTTTGAATTTTGTCTAAAAGAGCTTATGTTTGTTGAAAACTTACTAAAAATGAAAAAAACATACCTATTAATTGCTTTATTTAGCACTTTCTTTGGATTTTCACAATTTAATTCCTCTGCGCCATGGATGAAAAATGCTGATGAAATCGATTCAAAAGAAAAAAAATTATCTGAATTAGTTACAGATTTTAATGATTATTGGTCCACCCGTGACAAAACTAAAAGAGCCAGCGGTTATAAACCTTTTATGCGCTGGGTTGAAAAATGGAAAAACGTTACTAACGAACAAGGATATGTAATTTCTCAACAAGAATTATTGGCTGCTTGGAACCAAAAAAATCAAGTCAAACGTAATGGAAATACTACTTCCAGACTTGTCCCAACTAGTAATTGGCAACCAATTGGTCCAACCCAAAATTCTGCGCTCCAAACAACTAGAGGAAGGGGAAGAATAAATGTAATTTGTGTAGATCCATCAAATGCAAACACTATTTATTTTGGAGCACCTGCGGGAGGAATTTGGAAATCTACGGATTCAGGAACTACTTGGACTCCATTGTTTGATGAATTTGCTCAAATTGGGGTTTCGGGAATTGCGGTTGCTTATGATAATCCAAATATTATTTATATAGCTACTGGAGATAAAGACGCAACTGATTCTTACTCCATAGGGATATATAAGTCTATTAACGGAGGAACTTCTTGGAGTCCAACTGGTTTGACTTTAAATAACACTTCTCAAGGTCTTGGAGATTTGGTCATTCATCCAACTAATAATCAAATTTTATGGTGTGCTACAAGTACTGGTATTAAGAAAACAATTGATGGCGGAACAACTTGGACAACTGCTACTATAACTGGAGCCACTAGTTTTACTCAAGGTTCATTAAGATTAAAACCAGGAGATCCAACAACTATTTATGCTTCAACTGCTACAAAAATTTATAAGTCTACCAATTCAGGCACTTCTTTTACTGCTACGGGTACAGGCTTTCCGATTTCAGCAAGTGGAAGAACTATTTTAGATGTTACTGCGGCAAATCCTGATATAGTTTATTGTTTAAAATCTAAAGCCAGTGATAATTCTTTTGTTGGATTGTTTAAATCAATTAATGGCGGTACTTCTTATGTAAATACTGGTTTAACAGCATCTGGAACAGATGTTTTTGATGCTGCAACTCAAGCATGGTATGATTTAGCATTATGTGCTTCTCAGACTAATGCTAACGAAGTTTATATGGGTTGTCTTAACGTTTGGAAATCTACAGATGGTGGAGCAACAGCAACAAAATTAAATAGCTGGTCTTCTTGGAGTCCTAATTTCACACATGCAGACATCCATTTTTTAAAATTCTTGGGTGATAAATTGTATTGTGGAAGTGATGGAGGAATTTATGTATCAAATGATAATGGAACAACTTTTAATGATATTATAGGTCAAGCCCAAATAGGTGAGTTTTATAAAATATCGGTTTCTAAGCAATCTGCTTCTAAAATAACAGGTGGTCTTCAAGATAACGGGGGATTTATCTATAATAACACTCTTTGGAGAAGTTATCATGCAGGTGATGGTATGGATACTGCAATTGACCCAACAAACAGTAATAAATGTTACGGATTTGTATATAACGGAGGTACTTTGTATCAAAGTAGTGACTCTGGAATGTCTCTATCTTTAGCTGTTTCATCCCCAACTGGAGAAACTGGGGATTGGGTTACGCCGCTTAGAGCAAATTCAGTAGGAGAAATTTTTGCGGGTTATGTAAAATTATATAAATTGACAAATGGTGCTTGGGTAGCCCAAAACACTGTTGACTTTGGAACAGGAAATATGCAAAATATAGCTGTTGACCCTAGTAACGATAATATTATGTATGTTTCAAAAGGAGCAATTTTATATAAAAGCACAAATAGAGGAGTAGCATTTACACAAGCTTATTCAGCTTCATCAAGTATTACTTCTATTTCTGTTAATTATTCAAATAGTAGCATTGTCTATCTAACTACTGCAGGAACTACTGGAAATGCTTTTAAATCAACAAACGGAGGAACTACTTTTACAGCTATTGCAACTGGACTTCCTGCTGTTGGGAAAAATATAATTGTTCACCAAGGAAGACATACTTTAAACCCATTATATGTAGGAACTACACTTGGAGTTTATTATATAGACGATTCTATGACTACTTGGGCGCCTTTTGAAACCAATTTACCAAATACTTCTGTTGCCGATTTGGAAATAAATTTAGATGATTCTAAAATTATTGCAGGTACTTATGGAAGAGGAGTTTGGCAATGCGACATTCCAGTTCAAGTGCCTGCTAGCGATGTGAAATTTATAGGGATTCAATCTCCAACAGGAACAATAGCATGTGGAGGCCTTATATCTCCTCAAATCACTGTAAAGAATAATGGTTCAGCTGCAATTTCATCAGTTTCAATTGTATATAATTATGATGGGACTCCACAAAATTTCACTTGGAATGGACAAGGTGGTTTAGCACCAGGAGCAACACAAATTATTGATTTACCTACTTTTACAATCACTTCAAGAGGTGCTTATTCTTTAAACGTAACAACTACAACTACAAATGATGCTTTCCCAGATAACAATCAAGGATTTGTTCCTTTTTATGTTAATGATTCAGGAACAGCAGGAGTTGTAAATACTTTTGAAACAACAACATCAAATCTGCTTACTTATACTGATGGACTTACTACAAGTCAATGGCAAAAAGGAGTTAGAGCTACAGGAACATTAGCTTCAGGATCAGGAAATGTTTATACAACAAGTTTTTCTGGAAACTACCCTGATGAAACAAAAGCCTACTTGGTTTCACAATGTTATGATTTTTCATACATTACTAATCCAGTAATTAAATTCAAAATGGCATTTGATTTAGAACCTGATTGGGATATTGTTTATGTTGAATATTCAACAAATTTCGGACAAACTTGGACTGTTTTAGGAACTCAAGGAGCAACATGGTATAACAGCAATAGAACGCCACAAACAGCAGGAACAGACTGTTATAACTGCCCTGGAGCGCAATGGACAGGGACTGATTTGGCATTGAAACAATATACTTATCCGCTAAATTCATTAATAGGAAATGCCAATGTAATTTTTAGAATTGTTTTTCATTCCGATCAATCCGTGAATCAGCTCGGAGTTGTTGTTGATGATTTTGTAATTGAAGGGACTTTAGCAAATCAGCAATTTGAAATGAATAATATTGCAATCTATCCAAATCCGTCAAAAGGAATTTTTAATGTTTCCACGGGAACAGTTATACCTAAAACAGTTGATGTTTATGATTTAACTGGAAAAATTGTATATTCAAAATCTGAATTTCAAAACAATCCAAGTCAATTTTTATTAGACTTATCTTCCGTTTCATCAGGTATTTATTTCGTGAAAATCGCATCTGATAATCAAAGTATAACGAAGAGAATAATTAAAAACTAATTTCTTAATTGATTTAATCAATCCCATCTATTCACAAGATGGGATTTTTTATTATTACCAATTTAATTTAACATAAATTAAAAATTAAATTAATATTTTTGGTATCTAAATAATTTAAAACATGAAAATACAACTGTATAAAAAAATGTTATTTGTAATTCCAGCTTTGATTGGATTTACAAATACTAACGCTCAAAAAGCAGTAACCCAAAAAGAACCGGGAATTAATGTTTCTTTTATGGATAAATCGGTTAAGCCAAACCAGGATTTCTTTAACTTCGTAAATGGAACGTGGCTCAAAAACACCGAAATTCCTGCCGACAAAACCCGATGGGGAAGTTTTGATGAATTGCGTCAAAATACCGACAAAGATGCCTTGGCAATTTTGAAAGAGGCAACCAAAAACCCTAAATACAAATCCAATACTGATCAAGGAAAAGCAATCAACATGTACAAAGCTGCAATGGATACTGTAGCAAGAAACAAACAAGGAATTGCTCCGTTAGCACCCTATTTAGCCAAAATTAATGCAGTTAAAAACATCAAAGATTTGCAAAAATTAATGATGGAAACTGAGGCTGAAGGTGGAGGAGTAGGATTCTTTGGTGTTGGTGTTGGTGCTGACGAAAAAAACAGCACTAGAAATGTTGTAAGTGTTGGGCCTGGAGGATTGGGTTTGCCAGATCGTGATTATTATGTTTCTGACGAAAAAGATTCTAAGGAAAAAAGAGAGAAATATGCGCTTCACGTAGCAAAAATGTTGTTGTTTTTAGGTGAAAAACCAGAACAAGCAAAAATTGATGCGGATAAAATTCTTGCGTTGGAAATCCAAATGTCAATACCAAGATTGGACAGAGTTGAACGTCGCGACAGCAAAAAACAATACAACCCAACTGCAATTGCCGATTTGCAAAAAATGCTGCCAGCAGTTGATTGGAATAACTATCTAAAAGGTGTTGGTTTTGCGAAAATCGATACAATTATCGTTTCGCAACCAAGATATATGAATGCGTTGCAAAACATTTTTACCGAAAATAAAGTAGAAGATTGGAAAGCGTATATGCGATGGATGTTATTAAAAGGAGCATCTGGGCAATTATCAACTACAATAGAAACTGCCAATTGGGAGTTTTACGGAAAAACGTTAACGGGTGCTTTAAAACAAAGACCTCGCCACGAAAAAGCACTTCAAGTTGTAAACGGAACTGTTGGCGAAGCACTAGGAAAGTTGTATGTTGAAAAAATGTTTCCTGCAGAAGCAAAAACCAAAGCTTCAAAAATGATTAAAAACGTGATTAAAGCCTATGAAATCAGAATTAATAATTTGACTTGGATGTCGGCAGAAACAAAATTGAAAGCCATCGAAAAGTTGAATAAATTGACAATTAAAATTGGTTACCCAGACAAATGGGAAGATTATTCTGCTTTAGTTGTAAATAGTCCTGAAGAGGGGGGAAGCTATTTTGAAAATTTGAGAAACGTTTCAAAATGGGGTTGGAAAAAAGATTTAGACAAATTAGGAAAACCTGTTGACAAAACAGAATGGGGAATGTCGCCTCAAACCGTAAATGCCTATTACAATCCTTCGTATAACGAAATTGTATTCCCAGCAGCCATTTTACAACCGCCATTTTACAATTACCAAGCCGATGAAGCGGTTAATTATGGTGGAATTGGAGCAGTTATTGGGCACGAAATTTCTCACGGATTTGATGATCAAGGCGCAACTTATAATGCCGATGGAAACCTAATTGATTGGTGGACAGCAGAAGATTTAACGAAATTTACTGCTCTTGGTGGTGCATTGGCAGATCAATATTCTGCATTGGAACCATTGCCAGGAACTCACGTTGATGGTAAATTTACATTGGGAGAAAACATTGGAGATTTAGGCGGAGTAAATGCTGCTTACGATGGATTATTATTGGATTTAAAAGAAAATGGAAATCCAGGATTAATCGATGGTTATACTCCTGAGCAACGATTCTTTATTTCTTGGTCAACTATTTGGCGTTCAAAAATGAGAGATGAAGCTTTGAAAAATCAAGTGAAAACAGACCCGCATTCTCCAGGAATGTACCGTGCGTATGTGCCAATTCAAAATGTAGATGCGTTCTATTCTGCGTTTGATATTAAAGTGGGCGACGGAATGTATGTAACTCCTGAAAAGCGTGTGAAAATCTGGTAAAACCTAATTTTATAAACTATAAAATCCCATTTTGTTCAAAGCAAAATGGGATTTTTTTTAATTATTTTTTTGAATTCCGGATAGATTGATTTACTAAATACAAACCAAAAAGTGTTATTATTCCGCCTATTGCAATAGAAATAGTGAGTGGTTCTCCAAAAATATAAGCTCCCAAAAGTACTGCAATAATCGGATTGATATACGCATAAATACTATTGATTTCTGCAGGTAAATGTTGCAAAGCATAGATAAATGCAATGAACGTTAGCACCGAACCAAAAAGGACTAAATAGCCAATTGAAATCCAAGAAATCATCGGAATAGAACTCAAACTTACTGCCGAACCCGTTGCTCCTAAATAAGCAAAAAGGAAAATACTTGAAATGAACATCTGAATTCCTAAACTGAAATAGGGATTGAAACTTGCTGCTTTTTTCTTAGTGTATAAAGTCGCAAAAGCCCAAGTTAAAGTAGATATTATTGATATTATAATGCCAAATCGGAAATCAAAAATTAAAAAATCACTTAAATGTTCGTAGAAAATTACGCAAACTCCAGCAAACCCCACAACCAAACCTATAATTGATAATTTTACTAATTTTTCACCATTGAAAAGACTAATAATTACAACCCAAAGTGGAACCAAAGCGCCAATAATTGCACCCAATCCACTGCTGATATATTTCACACCCCAAGTGCTCAAACCGTTACTTAAAACAAAATTCAAAATACTCAAAATGAAGATTGTTTTCCATTGTTTGCCTTTTGGCCACGTTGTTTTTTTGAAAAGAAAATAAGTAAGATATAAAGAAGCGCCAAGAAATTGACGGATAGCCACAAGTTGTATAGCGGGCATATATTTCACGCCTTCTTTGGACGCAAGCCAAGTTGTTCCCCAAAAAAAACTCACCCAACAAAGCGCTAAAATTGGTAATCCCACGGAACTAATTTTAGATTGAATTCCGCTTTTTATTTTTTGTATCAATTTTATAAACTGTCTTTAATGAATTGGTAATTCAAAACTTTTTCCAATTTATCGGATAAAATGGTTTTCCCAATTGAAGGTTTTGAAGCTGCAAAGATAGGAAGTTCTAAGTCATATTCTTTTGCTTTTTGAGTATAATAAGCCTCCCGACTCGGATGAAAAGGCGCAACAGCATTGAAGGTTTCGCCCCAACAATTGGATTCAATAATTTTCAAAATTATCACAATACAATCTTCTTGATGAATCAAATTTATCGGTGCATTTGGATTTTCAATGTTATTTCTACCCGCCAAAAAACGAATTGGATTTCGGTCTTCACCAATTAAACCTCCAAATCGCACAACCGAAGTTTTAAAATGAGAGTTCTTTTGTAAAAGTAGCTCGCACGACAGTAATTGTTTGCCACTTTCGGTATCAGGATTTGCAATTGTTTCTTCTGTTACCAATTTATTTTCATCAGAATAAACCGAGGTAGAACTCACAAAAACCACTTTTTTAAGTCCTGATTTTTCAATGAATGGGATTAAATTTTTAATTTTTGCGACAAAATTTTCAGTTGCAGTTCCTCTTAATTTTGGCGGAATATCTATAATTAAAACCTGGATTCCTTCCAAAAATTCGGATACATTTCCATTAATAGCAAATTCTCCCAATTCAATTAAAAAAGGGGATATTCCAACATTTTTAAGGTTTAAAATTTTTTCCGTTGAAGTCGTCGAACCATTAACAGAAAATCCGTTTTCTAACAAGGCTTTCGCCAAAGGAAATCCCAACCAACCACAACCGAGAATACTAATTTTTGTCATTATTATTTTTTGTAACCAATTTGTTTTCGTTCTTTTTGGATAGTTTCATTTTCAATTCTCCTAATAAAACGTGTTTACTCAATTAATTAAAGCAAAGTTTTTGTAAATATACATCATTTGGAGAATTTAATTGATGCTGTTTTTCTATGTCTATTCGTAAGCTATTCCATCACAATTTTTAATTATTTATCGGATATCAAATGGAAGTCTCAACCATTTTAAATAGTGCCAGATTTAATGCCTATTTTTTATTTTAGTACCTTTGAAAAAAAATATTGATTTCAACAACTGACATATTTAGCGTTTCTAACCAAAAACAGTTTGAAAAGATTGCTCTAAAAGTATTTCGCTTTCAATATGAAAATAATTTGGTTTACAATGAATTTTGCAATCTAATGAATGTCAAAGTACATGAAGTGAAATCATTACAACAAATTCCGTTTCTCCCTATACAATTTTTTAAAAGCCATAGTGTAGTTTCCAATAAAAATCCATATCAAGAAACTTTTACGAGTAGTGGTACCTCAGGAATTATTACCAGCCGCCATCATGTTACCGATACTTCAATATATGAGGAAAGCTATCAAAAAGGATTTGCACAATTCTATGGAAATATTCAAGATTATGCTATTTTAGCATTACTTCCGTCTTATTTAGAGCGGGAAGGTTCTTCCTTAATTTACATGGTTAAAAATTTAATTGAAGCATCAAATAACACAGAAAGTGGCTTTTATCTTCACAATTACGAAGACTTAATCAATAAGCTCATCACGCTAGATGCATCGGGTCAAAATGTAATTTTAATTGGCGTTACCTATGCCTTATTGGATTTAATAGAGAAACACCAATTCCAATTAAAAAACACTTTCATAATGGAAACTGGTGGTATGAAAGGGAAACGCAAAGAAATGATTCGGGAAGATTTACACCATCAACTTTGCAATGGATTTGGTGTTTCGGCAATTCATTCTGAATACGGAATGACTGAATTACTATCTCAAGCATACTCATTAGGTGAAGGAGTTTTTGAATGTCCATCATGGATGCAAATCTTAATTAGAGATACCGAAGACGCATTATCGTATATCGAAAATGGAAAAACCGGCGGAATAAACGTAATCGATTTGGCAAATATCAATTCTTGCTCCTTTATTGCAACACAAGATTTAGGTAAAAAAAATCCCAACAACTCTTTTGAAGTTTTGGGACGTTTTGATAATTCCGATATTCGAGGTTGTAATTTGATGGTCCTTTAAAATCAATCTCATATTACAATTAAAAAAGTATTATTTAAGAGCGAATTGTAAGTCTTTTTAGCGCAGAAACTTTTTAGTATAGTGTCAAAAAAGACTTTTCATATTTGCATTTATGCCAATAGTGTTTACACAAAATTCTGTCCAGTCTCTAAAGAAGTATTAACTTTTTATTTTTTAATGCTATGATTTCATTTCCTTTGTAAAAAAATTCATTTTGAATTCTAATTCTCCTAAGTCAAAGTTAATAGTGCTAACTCATTTATTTTATTCCAAAAATGAATCGTGGTGGCTTGTTGGGTTTTCAATGATTTTGGCAAGCGGACTTATAATCGAGCCTCAATTGATTTGTTCTGCGCTAATAAAAGGGCAACTTTCGGACATGTGGTTGTATTGGAGTGGAGTTATTGGAGCGGCTTTTAGCGTTTCTTTCTTTGCTCATTTATGGCGTAATATTCCCGTTAAAACAGAAAATGAGTTTCTCTTTTTTAGATTTTCTGGAGTTGGCGCCAAAATCTTGCATGCCTTTAGAAGTTTATATATTGGAGGCATTATTGTTCCATTTATTGTAGCTTTTAGCATTTTAGCTTTTAGCAAAATTGTAACCTATATACTTGTAATTTCGCCCACTTCTTCGATTTATATTTTAACGGGTTTTCTGTTTCTCCTCACTTTTTTCAATAGCTTCAAAACACGATTAAGAATGGATTTTATCTTGTTTATAGTTTTTATCATTCTATTTTCAATCATTATTTTTGTACTATATAATGCTACTGGTGGTTTGTCTCATTTGTCAAATACAATGCAAATCAACGCTCACAAATTTGAATTACTACCTAAATTGGGCTCTAAAAGTTTTGCAGCGTTTCTGATTTTTGTTGGAGTTCAATGGTGGTCGGCATCGATTTTGGATTACCCTGATATGAACGGTCAAAAATTAATGGCTACAGCAAATACTCGTGATATTGTGAAAACTATTTTTCTGCCTTCCTTCTTGCTTTTGGCGTTCCGACTTTTGCTTTTTACATTGCCTTTTATGGCGGTTCTTTATGGATATACAAATGGAATTACCGATAATGAATTGGCATTTACAGCATTATTTGTAAAGGTTTTACCTTCTTGGATGCTCTTTTTAGTACTCACTTTTTTTATGATTCCCTTTCTTTCATTAGTACAGAACAATCAAAATTGGGGCGGTTCATTATTGGTCGAAAATTTATATAAACACCACATAAATCCAAATGCAAGTCCAAAAAAAATGAAGCTTTTCGGAATGTTTTCAATGTTGTATATTGTAATTTTAGGCGGGTTAATTGCGCTTTATTCCAATTCATTACTAGGAATGATTCAGTTATTATTTTCAATAACCGCAGGAGTTGGACCTGTTTTTGTTTTGCGTTGGTATTGGTGGCGAATTAATGCTTGGTCACAGTTGTCAGCAATGGTTTCAGCGGTGGTGCTTTCGCCATTATTTGACTGGTTTTTCAATAACTCTAAACTTGTAAATGTTTTTATTATCCGTTTGCAAAACGAATGGAATCTTGACTATTATCCAATAAAATTGCTACTTCAAACCATAATTGTATGCGCAATTTGGCTGTCGGTTACATTTTTGACGCCTCCAACCGATAAAGAAATTCTGAATACTTTTGTTGCT
>CANIFM010000024.1 GCA_947466955.1 Bacteroidota bacterium | reverse complement strand
TACAGTTCCATTATTAGTAGTTTATCTGATATTGAAAAACAATTTGCATTAAATGCAATTAAGAATAAAATTGAAAATGGGGAAAAGCCAAATGGTTTTGAACACAATCACCTAAATATCATCGAGGCAGTCAATAATAACAAGGCTTTGAATGTTTCTGGAGGATTTTTATCAAAATTTGAAAGTCGTCATAAATCTGTTGGTGGCAATGCACTTCGAGCGGCTGTTTTAGGCTCAAACGATGGATTGGTTTCCAATATGAGTTTGGTTATGGGAGTTGCAGGCGCTGCGGTTTCAAATAACACGATATTATTGACTGGAATTGCGGGTTTGATGGCAGGTGCAATTTCAATGGCTTTGGGCGAATGGCTTTCTGTTCAAAGTTCGCGAGAATTGAACCAACGTCAAATTGACTTAGAAATGGAAGAATTAGAAGCATCGCCAGAAGAAGAAAAGAAGGAGTTGGTGTTGTTATATCAAGCCAAAGGAATGAATATTGAAGAAGCAAAAAAATTGGCTGACAAGGCGTTTGAAACACCAGAAACTGCGATTGATGCTATTATCAAAGAAGAATTAGGAATTGACAAAGAAGAATTGGGCGGTTCTGCTTGGGAAGCTGCAATAGCCTCTTTCGTATTATTTTCAATAGGAGCAATTATTCCATTGTATCCATTTATGATTTTAGATGGACAAAATGCTATTTTATTAAGTATTGGAAGTAGTGTAATTGGATTGTTCGCAATTGGTGCGGCCATTACGTTATTAACAGGAAAAAGTATTTTATTTTCAGGATTCAGACAAGTTGCATTTGGTTTGGTAGCAGCAGCAGTGACGTATGGAATTGGATCTTTAATTGGGGTTTCATTAGCAGGATAGAATTTCAGTATTAAATGCTTGTTAAAAGAGTAAAACATGATATATATCATCGATTTTCATTTTAACTAAAGGTAGATTTGAAATATATGATAATATAATAATTGAATTAGTAATAAATTAAATAACATAATTATGAACGACGCACATTTACATATGGTGGTAAACCACTTTCCAATTATTGGGACAATTTTTGGTTTAGGAATTTTAGTAACAGGGATGTTTATGAAAAATAATACTGTGAAAAACACGGCTTATATTTTATTTGTAGTGGCTGCAATTTTTGCTGCTTTGAGTATGTACACAGCTGAAGGAGCAGAGGAATTAGTAGAAGATATGCCTTCTGTGGGAAAACAAATCATTCACGAACACGAAGAAATTGCTGAAAAATTTGCCATAATTATGTATGCCACTGGATTTTTCGGATTAGTATCTTTATTTGCTTCTTATAAAAAATTCAGGTTTGCTACTCTTTTTTCATACATCACATTGGCATTGGCCTTAGTTGCTGGAGTTTTAACAAAAAGTGTTGGTACTTCAGGAGGTGAAATTCGTCATACTGAAATCAGAACTGATTTTGTTCCAATAACTAGCACAAAACAAAATGCTGGTGGCGAAGATGGTGAAAAAGATTAAGTTTAAATAGAAATAAATATTGTTTAAAAAGCCAAATAGCTCATTGTATCAAATGTACTATTTGGCTTTTTTACTTGATAAAAATGATTAAATTAGCCGCACTAAATAAAAGCTAACAAAACAATGAAAAATACAGCGCTGACGCACATCCACGAAAGTTTGGGAGCAAAAATGCTTCCGTTTGCAGGTTACAATATGCCGATTTTATATGAAGGTGTGAATGCCGAACACGAATCAGTGCGAAATGCTGTGGGTGTTTTTGATGTTTCTCACATGGGGGAATTTTTACTTACGGGTCCAAATGCATTGGCTTTAATTCAAAAAGTTACCTCGAATGATGCGGCAACTTTAACAATTGGAAGAGCACAATATTCTTGTTTGCCAAATAATGATGGCGGAATTGTAGATGATTTAATTGTCTATAAAATGAAGGAGGATGAATATTTATTGGTTGTAAATGCCTCGAATATTGACAAAGATTGGAACTGGATTTCATCGCACAATGATTTAGGTGTTGAAATGAAAAACCTTTCTGACGACTACTCTTTATTGGCAATTCAAGGTCCTAAAGCCGTTGAAGCGATGCAATCATTATCATCAATTGATTTATCAGCAATAGCTTATTACCATTTTGAAGTAGCCGATTTTGCAGGTTTTGATAATGTAATTATTTCCGCAACTGGTTATACTGGTTCTGGTGGATTTGAGATTTATTGCAAAAACGACCAAGTTGAAACTATTTGGAACAAAGTTTTTGAGGCGGGTGCTTCTTTTGGAATCAAACCAATTGGGTTGGCAGCTCGTGATACGTTGCGTTTGGAAATGGGATTCTGTTTGTATGGAAACGACATCAACGACACCACTTCGCCTTTGGAAGCTGGATTGGGTTGGATTACAAAATTCACAAAAAAGTTTACCAATTCAGAAAATTTGCAGCTACAAAAAGAAGCAGGAGTAACTAAAAAATTAGTGGCTTTTGAAATGCAAGAACGCGCGGTGCCTCGTCACGACTACGAAATCGTTGATGCCAATGAAACTGTAATTGGAATTGTAACTTCGGGAACGATGTCGCCATCAATGAATGTTGGAATTGGAATGGGTTATGTGCCAACAGCATTTTCAGCGGTTGACAGTGAGATTTTCATTAGAATTAGAAAAAATGATGTTCCTGCAAAGGTTATTAAATTGCCGTTTTATAAGAAGTAAGTTAAATTAAAAGGGGCAAAGGTACAAAGGGTCAAAGATTGAAAGATTGAAAGATTGAAAGATTGGAAGATTGGAAGATTGGAAAATTTAAGTTGGCAATTGATATTGAAAAAGTTATTTTTGCAACAGTTAAGAAATGATTTAAGATTGAAGAGTAACGACTTTTGATTTTAGAATTAAATAAAAAAAAGAAATGGGAAGAGCTTTTGAATTCCGAAAAGGTAGAAAAATGAAACGCTGGTCAGCAATGGCCAAAGCATTTACCAGAATTGGTAAAGATATTGTAATGGCAGTTAAGGAAGGTGGTCCAAATCCTGAAGCCAATTCAAGATTGAGAGCCGTAATACAAAACTCTAAGGCAGTAAATATGCCAAAAGAAAATGTAGAACGTGCCATCAAAAAAGCAACAGATAAAGATACTGCCAACTATAAAGAAGTATTATTTGAAGGATATGCGCCACACGGAATTGCGATTCTTGTTGAAACTGCTACCGATAATAACAACAGAACGGTTGCGAATGTTAGAAGTTACTTCAATAAATGCAACGGCACAATGGGAACGCAAGGTTCGGTTGAATTTATGTTTGATCACACGTGCAACTTCCGAATTCCTGCCAACGGTTTAGATCCTGAAGAATTAGAATTAGAATTAATCGATTTTGGAGCTGAAGAAGTTTTTGAAGACGAAGACGGGATTTTAATTTACGCCCCTTTTGGTAGTTTTGGAACCATCCAAAAAGAATTGGAAAACAGAAATTTAGAAATACTTTCATCAGGTTTTGAGCGTATTCCTCAAATTACAAAAAAACTAACGGAAGCTGAAATGGCTGACGTTGAGAAATTAATAGAGAAAATTGAAGAAGATGATGACGTGATGAACGTATATCATACGATGGAAGAATAATATTTAGACTTCTTAGATTGATAGATTTTAGACTACTTAGAATAAGATTTTAGATTGAATGATTTTAAGATTGAATGATTAAAAGATTCCTTTCATAAATACTCAAACAAAAAAAACTCCAGAGCAATCTGGAGTTTTTTGTTATATATAAGTCTAAATTTCTAAAATCTAAGAAGTCTTTTTATCTAAAATCTAAGAAGTCTATTTTAAAAGTCTATTTAATAAACTCTATCTTCTGAGCTTCTTCAGTTTTAATGCTATCAAAGAAACCTTGTTCGTTCATCCAATTGTCACTAAACACTTTGCTCATATAACGAGATCCGTGGTCAGGAAATATAGCAATTACATTACTATTTTCATCAAACTCCCCTTCGCTTGCATATTGTCTGATGGCTTGAAGTACGGCACCAGAAGTATATCCTACAAATAAGCCCTCTCTTTTTGCCAATTCTCTTGTAGCATGGGCACTTTCTTCATCGGTTACTTTCATGAAGTGATCTATCAAATCAAAATCAGTAGCAGATGGAATTAAGTTTTTTCCTAAACCTTCAATACGGTAAGGATATATTTCGTCGTTGTCAAATTCTTTAGTCTCGTGGTATTTCTTCAATACCGATCCAAAAGCATCAACACCTAAAATTCTAATATTTGGATTTTTCTCTTTCAAGTATTTTGCAATTCCAGAGATTGTTCCTCCAGTTCCACTACACGCTACCAAATGGGTGATTTGACCATTTGTTTGTTCCCAAATTTCAGGACCTGTAGATTTATAGTGTGCATCAATATTCAATTGGTTAAAATATTGATTGATATATACTGACCCTTTCGTTTCATCATGCAAACGCTTGGCAACAGAATAATACGAACGTTCATCATCAGCAGATACATTAGCGGGGCATACATATACTTTAGCGCCCATACTTCTTAGCATGTCAATTTTATCAAGTGACGACTTAGAGCTTACAGCCAAAATACAGTTGTATCCTTTTATAATACTCACCATTGCCAAACTAAAACCAGTATTTCCAGAAGTAGTTTCTATAATGGTATCACCAGGAGATAAAATTCCTTTTTTCTCTGCTTCTTCAATAATATATAATGCAATTCTGTCTTTCGACGAATGTCCTGGGTTGAAAGCTTCTACTTTTGCGTAAAAGTTTCCATCTAAATCATCAGTTACTTTTTTGAGTTTAATTAGGGGTGTATTCCCAATTAAATCAAGTACACTGTCGCAGGCCTTTATTTTTTCTTTCATAAAAAGTAGTCCATTAAGATTCAAATATTCAATCTATGCTAACCTCAATACATGCAAATTTAACAATAATTTTCTAATTAATTTCCTATTTTTTCTAAATCTAATAAAAAAGTGAATTCTTTAGCCAATTCCTTCAATGCTTCAAATCGTCCAGATGCGCCTCCATGTCCTGCATCCATATTGGTATCCAGATAGATAACGTTAGAATCTGTTTTTAAAGCACGTAATTTAGCAACCCATTTTGCCGGTTCCCAATATTGCACTTGAGAATCGTGTAAACCCGTTGAAATGTACATTGTTGGATATTCTTGGGCTTTCACGTTGTCATAAGGCGAATAGGATTTCATATAATTATAATATTTCTTAACATTAGGATTTCCCCATTCGTCATATTCCCCTGTTGTCAAAGGAATGGTATCGTCAAGCATCGTCGTCATGACATCTACAAATGGCACTTGGGCAATGATTCCGTTGTACAATTCAGGAGCCCTATTTGCAATTGCGCCCATCAATAATCCTCCTGCAGAGCCTCCTTCCGCATATAAATGCATTGGTGACGTATATTTTTCGGCAATTAAAAATTTGGAACAATCTATAAAATCCGTAAACGTGTTTTTCTTTTTCAATAACTTACCGTCTTCATACCATTGTCTCCCTAAATCTTCTCCCCCACGAATGTGCGCTATTGCAAAAATAAATCCGCGATCCAACAAACTCAATCTAGTTGATGAAAAGGTTGCATCCATTGAATATCCATAAGAACCGTAAGCATATTGCAACAACGGATTGGTTCCATCTTTCTTCAATTCTTTTCTGTAAACCATCGAAATTGGCACTTTTGTTCCATCAGTTGCGGTTGCCCAAACGCGTTCTTCGGTATAATTGTTTTTATCAAATGTGCCTCCTAAAACCTGTTGTTCTTTCATGATTTCCTTTGCCTTCGTCTTCATATTGAAATCAATAATCGACGATGGTGTTGCCATAGATTGATAGCCGTAACGTAAAATATCGGTATCAAAATCAACATTGGTAGAAGTATAAGCGGTGTAGGTTTCGCTTTCAAATGGCAAATAATATTCCCCTTCCCCACTCCACGGCATAATTCGGATGGTGTTCAAACCATTGAAACGTTCGGTTACGACTAAGAAATCCCTAAATATATCAATATCTTCAATTAACACGTCTTCTCGGTGTGCAATAATATCAACCCAGTTTTCTTTGGCTGTAGCCAATTCCGGGGTTTTCATCAGTTTGAAATTGGTCGCCTCGTCTTTATTGGTCAACACATAAAAATATTCCCCAAAGTGAGCAATATCATATTCCAAACCACGAACTCTTTTTTGGAAAATAGTAAACTCGCCTTCAGGATTATCCGCTAATAAGGTTCTGAACTCTGTGGTCATAGTACTTGACGAACTAATAACAATGTATTTTTTTGATTTTTCTTTGGTAACCTCAACAGAATACGTATCGTCTTTTTCAAAATAAACCAAAATATCATTGGCAGCATCAGTATTCAGTTTATGCTTGAAAACTTTATCCGAACGCAATGTTTTCTCATCTTGACGCGTATAAAATAACGTCTGATTGTCATTTGCCCAAGTGCTATCGCCTGAAGTATTTTCAATTGTATCGGCAAATATTTCTCCGGTGATGAGGTTTTTTATTTGCACCGTATAAATACGTCTTCCAACGGTATCTAATGCAAATGCAACAAATTGGTTGTCGGAACTTACACTCAATCCACCCAATTGAAAATATTTGTGTCCTTTTGCCAATTCATTGCAATTGAACATAATTTCTTCATTTGCCGAAAGGCTTCCCTTTTTTCGAGAATAAATAGGATAATCGCTCCCCAATTCAAAACGAGTAATGTAATAATAGCCGTTGTATAAATACGGAACCGACTGATCATCTTCCTTAATTCTGGCTTTCATTTCTTCAAATAATTCTTTTTGGAATGCTTTGGTATGCGCCGTCATCTCTTGGTAATACTGATTTTCCTTATTCAGATACGCAATAACTTCTGGATTTTCTCTATCGTTTAGCCAAAAATAGTTGTCTGTTCGCACATCATCAAACTTCTCTAATGTTGTTGGAATTATCTTTGCTAATGGCGGTCTTTGTTGTTCTGACATTTCTTTAGGTTACATTATATTATCAACCTACAAAAATAAGATAAACATTTAAGAAAGCAGGGTTAATAGTAATTTTCTTATTGGCTTTTCATCGAGTATTTATGTAAATTTGCTGCATATATTATAAAAAACAGACAAATGGATTTAATGGGAATGATGGGAAAATTGAAAGCTACCCAACAAAAAATAGAAGATACAAAAAAGAGATTGGACACCGTTTTGATAGATGAACAAAGCGCTGACGGATTGTTGAAAGTGACGCTGACTGCCAATAGTAAAATAAAATCCGTAATTATTGCCGATGCTTTATTGGAAGACAAAGACCAATTGGAAGACTATTTAATTGTGGTAATGAACAAAGCAATTGAAAAAGCTGCAAGTGTAAACCAAGCCGAATTGGACGCTGTTACCCGAGTTGACATGCCGATGATTCCAGGAATGGAAGACATGTTTAAGTAATTGGTTGATGGTTGATGGTTGATAGTTGGTTGATGAATCTTTATAAAGATAATTTCCAATTGAAATAAGATATTGTTTATATTTGTTGTGATGAATAAAAATCTTTACATAATTGCAGGTTGTAACGGAGCTGGTAAAACGACAGCTTCATTTACAATATTACCTGAAATTTTAGATTGTAAAGAATTTGTTAATGCTGATGAAATAGCCAAAGGCTTATCTCCATTTCAGCCAGAAAAAGTTTCTTTTGAATCAGGCAGAATAATGCTTAAACGAATAAATGAACTTTTAGAAGCTAATTTAAACTTTGCGTTTGAGACTACTTTAGCAACAAAAAGTTATAAATCAAAAATTGCCGTAGCAAAAATAAAAAACTATAAAGTTACTCTTTTATTCTTTTGGCTACAAAATGTTGATTTGGCTATAGAGCGAGTTAAAATTAGAGTTTTAGAAGGTGGTCATAACATAGAATCCGACGTCATTAGGCGCAGGTATAGAAATGGAATAAAAAATCTTTTTGAAATTTATCTTCCAATTGCAGATGAGATAATGATTTTTGATAATTCAGAAGGAAAACATGATTTGATTGCTGAAAAAACTTTACAAACTGAAATTGAAATCTTTAACGAAATCAAATTCAATAAACTTAAAAACTATTATCATGAAAGCACATAAAATGACACCAAACCAAATCAAAATTCTTGAAGGAATGGATAAAGTTTATGAAAAATTGATTGAGTTCAAAAGAAAAAACAATAGCTATTTAGTAATATTGAAGGAAGGGAAAATTGTTAAAATCAAACCTTAATTCCCTTTTTTATTTATTAGCTTATTTAATAAAACAGCTACCTATCAATTTCATACCCCGTCAGGTCAAGCCAAATGCTTTGTAAGGACGAACGAATAAAACGACCGTGGTGATTTTGTAATTTCACCACGGTCGTTTTATAATTTCACCTTGGTGATTTATATAAATGACCAGCGTCATTTTATACAATCGTAAGGTTAAAGCGTTATCTTTGTGAAGTTCCGATTCAAACGAAGTACGAACCAACAAAAACCTTTTCATTATGGCAGTTCCAATTATAGCAGTGGCAAACAGTAATCCTATAAATTCTTCCGAACCTTTTCGCTATTTTCCACGTGCTGTTCAATCAGGCGTTATCGACTTAGACCAACTCACAGAACAAATTTCCACGAGTACAACCCTCACCGAAACCGACTGTCAAGCAGTAGTTTTCAGCTTAGTACACCACATTTCAAGAGCCTTGCAAGACGGAAACATTGTGCGAATAGGGCATTTGGGTTCTTTTCAAATAAGCGTCAAAGGAACTTCAAGCGACACTGCCGAAGAAGTGACCTCAAAAAACATAAATAGCGCTTCAATAGTGTATCGACCGGGACCAAGATTTAAAAAACTATTGAAAAATTTAGAATACAAGCGGAAACGGTAATTGTAAATAGTTGAAGCACACATTTTATTTTCTCTCTCACGATTCCTCCCGCCATTCGCTGTATCTCTTGTGGCGAACCCCGCCACAACAGGATGCCGCTACTGTCTGGGCTACTAATCACGGTTAGATTTTCATAATTAGTTTAGCAAAGTTGGAAGAGATGAAATCGTTTTAAAGGAATGAAGTCCAAAGTTACTTTATGCCATCTCTACAGAACTTTCTAATTAGGAACAAAAACGAGTTATTCAAACTATGGCAGTTTTATAGTGTTGGCAGCAACCGATAATACAAATTATTTTTATTCCTTATAAATTATATAATATGGTTTTATATCTATAATACTGATAATTATTACCTTAACATTAACAATACATTATCAATCTGTCTTTTCAACTTGACTTTATAAATACTTTATTAAATGGCAATTTCACATAAAATAACTCAGCGTAAATAACTACAGAACAATTTGTTGCAAATAAATATGTATTTATTTTTATTATGTATAGTTTATTTATAAACCAATATAAACATTATAAAACTATTTGGAATACATTTACTTTAACCAAATAACCACTATTATGAAAAAAAAACTATGCTTTTTAGTCTTACTTCAATCCCTTTTTCTTTCGGCTCAAAACACACAAGGCTTCAATTATTCCTCAACCATAAGAAACAGCAACAACCAAATCGTTGCAAACCAGAATATTAAACTTAAATTTACAATACGATTAAATTCAAATGCTGGAACAGTAGTGTATAGCGAAACACAACTTCCGCTAAGTGATAATTCTGGAAATATTAATGTTATTATTGGAACGGGAACACCTTCAATTGGAACTTTTTCACAAATAAACTGGACACTTGGCACTCATTATCTAGGAATTGAATTCTTTACAGGGGCTACTTGCCAATGGACACCAATTTCAACTGGAACTAATGGTCAAATTGTGAGTAAATGTAGCGGTTTATACACATTGGGAGTATGTCCACCAACATTTACCAATCTAGTTTGGTCTGATGAATTTAATGCGTCAGGTGCCATAAATTCATCAAATTGGTTTCAACAAACGCAATTTATTAACGGTACAAGTTGGGCAAATGGAGAATTACAACATTATACAAACAGACAAGCTAATTCTTATGAAAGTAATGGTTCCTTAAATCTTGTCGCAAAAAAGGAATCGTTTACCGATCAAGGTCAAACCAAAGAATATACATCTGCAAGATTAAACTCGAAATTTTCATTTAAATATGGACGTGTTGAAGTTCGTGCAAAATTGCCTTCAGGAGCTGGAACCTGGCCTGCAATTTGGATGTTAGGAAAAAATATTATAGAGCCAGGAGCCTATTGGAGTGCAACTTACGGAACAAAAAGTTGGCCAGCTTGTGGAGAAGTCGATATTATGGAACATTGGGGAACCAATCAAAATTATGTTCAAAGTGCCATGCACACCCCTTCTAGTTATGGGGGAACTGTAAATTTAGGAGGGCAAACTATAGCAACGGCATCTAGTCAATTTCATGTTTACTCCCTTGATTGGACGGCAGAAAAAATGGTTTTTAGTGTCGATAATGTAGTACATTACACTTATAATCCAAGTGTAAAAAATGCAAGTACTTGGCCTTTTGATGCCGAACAATACATACTATTAAATTTTGCAATTCAATCGAGTATTAATTCAAATTTTACTGAAGCTGCAATGGAAGTTGATTATGTTAGGGTGTACCAATAAAACATTATAAATTTACTAGCAGATTTGCTTGTATAATGTTATATGATAGTAAAACTGGATTCAAAAAGTGTATAAAAAAAGTGAGAATTAGTATTATCTGCTGTAAATCAATTACCCAAATAAAACTAATTCCCACTACTTTACAAAGTCTTTTATCTAATTGCCTTTTTAAAAATCTTAGAATCTGCGATTATCTTACTTTCGACTTTAAGACTTTCGACATTCGACATTTTTCACCTACTTTGAATCTAAATCAAAATCAAACGAAACTTTAATTTGATCAGCAAATTTCTCTTTTACTAGACTTGGAATCTCAATATTATAATCTTGTGCATGTACAGAAAAATTACCTGCTGCAGCAACTTTACTTCCATCTAAAGAAAGGTAAATTTTAGTTTTAATTTTCTTTGTTACCCCATGCAAAGTCAAGTCCCCTTCAATATCAAAAGCTGTTTTTGAAGCTGATAATTTTTTAGCATCAAAACCTGCAATTTTACCTTTGAAAGTTGAATTTGGAAATTTAGAAGATTCCAAATAATTCTCATTGAAATGTTCTTCCATTAAAGGAGATTTAAATCG
The DNA here is from genome assembly GCA_947466955.1 of Bacteroidota bacterium. Taxonomy (GTDB): domain Bacteria; phylum Bacteroidota; class Bacteroidia; order Flavobacteriales; family Flavobacteriaceae; genus Flavobacterium. The sequence goes on along the minus strand of CANIFM010000024.1, from coordinate 8,750 downwards.
GAAAGATTTAATAATGGCACTTGTAGCAAAGTTTCCTGTAGCTTCATCAAGAATTGCAGAAACAGTGTTGCTTTTTCCAGCAATCTCAACTAAATTTGGCATTGAAGCATCAAATTTAATTTCCCCAGAACGGGTAAGCATTCTTTGAGCAAATGTTACATTCGCTAAAACTAATGCTATCGAAACAATAAGTATTTTTTTCATTTTTTATTTAATTAAGGTTGGAATCCAGTTCTTTTCCATGCATACAAAAGTTTTATTTTCGCTTTTGACAATGGAGCTGCTGATTTTGGCATTGTATGAGTTGTATCTACATCTCTTAATGTATTTTCAAAGTTATCCACAGTTGATTGATAATCATATATTTCTGTATAATGACCTTGAGAAGTATTTCCTAAATAATGGCAAGTTGTACACTGACTATCAAAAATAGGTTTAATATTTTTAGCATAAGATGGGGTGTCAACATATCCCCCAATTTCATCATAAGTATTAGTTTGGCATGAAAACACAAAACTTACTAATACAATTCCTAATAATAATTTAAACTTTTTCATAATTAAAATACTCTATACATGTTAAACCCAAAGAAAATACCACCACCATTTGAACGTCCAATTGTATTGGTGTAATAAGCCACATCATTCATGATTTGGCTGTTTGAAAAGACCATTTGAAACACATGTCCACCTGTTTCAATATCAATACCCATTGTTAGTGGATTAATAAAATAATCGTGGTCTGAAGCACCTGAACGAGCAGCATAATCCATGTTTAGACTAATTCTTTTAGATAATTTATATCTTCCGCCAACACCCATCAAAAACTGATCTTTCTTTTCTGTTTCAGGCTCAAATAAATTTTTATGTACAAAAATTGGACTAAATTGAAAAGAAAATGATTCTGAAAATTTTCTTGAAATCAATATTTGAGTTGAAAAAGCCAAACGATTAGAAAATTTCAATTCAGGGTCAATTTCTTTCTTTAAACTACTATTGATGTCCATTGAATTATAGGCTACAATAGTTATCGGAAATCCATTAACTAATTGATTTGCAAATTTAATTTTTGAAGACAATTCATACGTTTTGTTGTAAGTGTGTCTTGAAGCACCAACTGATAACCAATTAGTTACTCCGTAAATACCACCAATTCTGGTTAGTGCATTATCTAATCCAAAGAAGTTTTCATTACCTTTTTGTAAATCACCAAAACGATGAGTCACTAAAAAATAAAATTCTCCTTTTACAGGTAATTTAGTGGATTGCATATTACAAATTTGAACTCCTTTAAAAGCCGCTAATTCAATATTAGCTTGTTTTGGTGCGCCTGCATCTAATTGATTTAATAAATCGTCCTGTGCGGAAGCGTATCCAACCACAAAAAAGACAAGAATGAGAGGTAATAAATTCTTAATTTTCATTTTTAATTGTTTTTGTTAATAGTACATTGGTCTAATTTCAATTCTCCCATTAAATCATCAAATCCAACCAAACGTCCTTTTACAGTGATTGCTTGTTCGTTTTTAATAGTAGTATCTGGGGTTTTAAAATTACAAATTATGGTATTGTCAATGGTAACAATACTGTCGGTAACGGATGTTACTATTCCTGAAACAGCGATTGCCTTGTCAGAATATTTTTTAGTAGCACTTGGAACATTCGCAGCAAATTCAGCCGTAATGTTTTTTGAAGTTACTGTAAATGCAGCATCTTCGGTAGCTAAATCTCTTGCACCACCATAAAACACATAGTTAAAAACGGAAAACCCTACCAGTAAGGCAGTGACAAAAAGGATTCCGATTATTTTTACTTTTTTACTCATTTTATATTAATTTTATATAATCCAAAATTATAAAATTATATCAAATTGTGTACCCAAAGTCCTTAAGATTCTCTTAATTAGATTTTAATTACAAACACAACAAACCAAAATCATTCAAAACCACCACCGCTTTTGAAAACCAAAACAATTCAAAATCTTCAAATGAAGCTTCAAAGTCGGATTTAATTTCCTGTAAAGTATGAATTTTAGTATTTGAAACCGTAATTTTATTCAAAAATTCCACCAGCCAATCGCCGTGGTCTTTATTCATTTGAACCGAAAATGTTTCTTTTTTGTCGTGGAATGTCAACGTCATCATTTCCCAAGAACTTCCTTTTTTAGTTTTTGTAAAATAGGAAACAGAAGGTGTTCCGCCAAGCCAAACCACTTTGGAATTGGGTTTTATGGAAAGAGTATTTTCTTCAGAAAGCGCATTAAATATAAAGTCTTCCGATATTTTTGTTTTTGGAATTTTAAACTCAAACCAATCTTGCAATGGATAGTCAAAACAAATTCCGTGCATAAAATTATAAAGTGATTTCTTCAAACCAAAACTAAATTGCTCGTGGTCAATTCCAGTTGAATCTATGAAATTAATGTCATTATTGGCAAATGTTCCAATGACTTCGGTTTCTTTGACAACTCCAAATTTTTCTGGATACATTCCCACTGGACTGTGGGCCGTCATTGCAAATTGATGCCAAAAACCCGATTGCAGAATCCCAATTTCAAACAATTGCCGCACCATTTCCAAACTATCAACAGTTTCTTGCACCGTTTGCGTTGGATAACCGTACATTAAATACGCGTGAACCATAACTCCTGCTTCAGTGAAATTCCGAGTGACTTTTGCCACTTGCTCCACCGTTACGCCTTTGTCAATTAACTTTAACAATCTATCTGAAGCTACTTCCAATCCGCCTGAAACCGCAATACAACCTGACGCTTTCAATAACAAACACAAATCTTTGGTAAAGCTTTTTTCAAATCGAATATTCGTCCACCACGTAACGGAAATTTTCCTGCGGAAAATTTCCAAAGCCAAAGCACGCATCAATGCTGGTGGCGCAGCTTCATCAACAAAGTGGAAACCGTTTTGTCCTGTTTGTGCAATTAATTCTTCAATTCTATCGCATAATAAATTGGCGGCAACAGGCTCGTATAATTTTATATAATCTAATGAAATATCACAGAAAGTACATTTTCCCCAATAGCAACCATGCGCCATAGTGAGTTTGTTCCAGCGTCCGTCGCTCCACATTCGGTGCATTGGATTCACAATTTCTATAACAGAAATGTATTTATCCAACAACAAATCCGAATAATCTGGGGTTCCCACTTCCGCTTGTTTGTAATCGGATTTGGTGGAATTATTCTTATAAACAACTTCGCCATTTTCTAAAAGAAACGTTCTTTTATAATCGGAATTGGAAGTCGAATTCAAATTATCAATTAGTAATTTCAAAGGCAATTCGCCATCGTCAAGCGTAATATAATCGAAAAACTCAAAAACACGTTTATCAGAAAGCGAACGCAATTCGGTATTTGGAAAACCGCCGCCCATCGCAATTTTAATATTTGGATAATGCTGTTTTACCCATTGCGCGCATCGAAAAGCCGAATATAAATTTCCTGGAAAGGGAACAGAAATTAGAAATAAAGTCGGTTGAATCGTTTCAATTTTGGATTTCAAAATCGAAAGCAACACCTTATCAATATAAGTAGTTTCTTGATTTAAAGCATCGTATAATTCATCAAAAGAATTGGCACTTCGCCCCAAACGTTCGGCATAGCGACTGAAACCAAAATTCTCGTCGATACATTCTACAATAAAATCCGAAATATCTTCCAAGTACAAAGTGGCAAGATGTTTGGCTTTATCCTGCGTTCCCATCGTTCCAAAAGCCCAATCCAATTCTTCGAGTTGTGCAAATCGAGATGCTTCAGGCAAATAATCATCCTGACAAATTTGCAACGCTAATGTTGGATTTTTCCCTTGCAAAAAAGAAATTACGCTATCAATCGTTTTTATATATTCGTTCCAAAGTGAAAAAATACGTTGAGAATTTTCCGAATAGTTTTCAATTCCCCCTTTGGGGGTTAGGGGGCCTAAACCCTCTTTCGAAAACAATTCTAAAATCACTTCAATCCCCAAATCCGCTTGAACCGTAGGAACGGCAAGGGTATTCAGAAAACCTTTTATATACGCAGAGGCTGGATACGGCGTATTCAGTTGCGTGAAAGGGGGCGTGATTATAAAAATATTGGTTTCCAAATGAACTAATTTTGCACAAAAATAACTGCAAAAAATAACTTTATTGCTTTAATCGCTAAAAACTATTGATTTGTATTTTTCAACTTCTTGTAAATAAGGTAAGAATAGACAATTGGCACAATCGAAATTACAGCGGTAATGCTAATAAAAAAGTAAAAATTGATATTTTCAGGCAAAACTAAACTACAAATCACAATCAACAATCCGCCAATAACCCACATTTTCCCTGCTAAAAGATGCGTCAATTTCCACACTTCTTCGCTTTCTAATGTCCACGGCGTTTTGATTCCAATGAAGTAATTTTGCTTAATGACTTTGAAATAATTACCCATAAATACAAATAATATTCCAACCAAAACAACAATCATAATAGGACTTGACAGCTTTTGATTATTAGAAATATAAATAATTACAAGTGCCAAAACCGACATAAAAGCCACCAAAATAAACTTAAATTGGTAGTATTTTCCACCCATTGATTCAATGCGTTTTTTGGGGTCAATTTTCGGAACAACCAGCATCAAAATATATGTAAGAACTGGCAATAAAAAAACCAATCCGATCAGCGAATATTTACTTCCCCAATCATCAATTTCGCCTTTCAAATTCCAATGTATAGGCACTTTTCCAGGCAAACTGTTCCACACATACAACAAATACATAAATGGTAATAACACAATTCCAATAATCGGTAGTTCTTTTTTCAATGATTCGTTCATCGTTTTTTTATTTTTTAAAAGTTAAAATCCACTGCAAAACGTCTTCCATAATGGTCGTATTTATGGAATAAATAACGAATTGCCCTTTTTTCTCAGAAGCTATCAAATCTGCACGTTTCAAAATGTCTAAGTGATGCGAAATACTCGGTTTTGAAATATCAAAAGAAGCCGCAATATCTCCTGCGGTCAAATCTTTTTCCTTCAAAAGCTCCAAAATTTCCCTTCTTGTCACATCGTTCAACGCCTTGAAAATAGCATTCATATATCTTCGTTTATATATTTAGACAAATGTCTAAATACTTTATTGATTGTCAAAATAAAACAACAATTATTTTTAAAACTTCTTTTCTTTTGGAGCGAATTGTCCTCTTGTAGGGAAATATCCAAATCAACTGATTTATAATTTGAGGCTAATAACTTGAAATTTGATACTAATAACTCGAAAATTCGAGCTTTTAACCTGAAATTTCGAGTTAAAAGCCTGAAATTTCGAGCTAATAACTTAAAATTCCGAGCTAATAACCTGAAATTTGAATTGGGAACTTGAAATTTCGAGTTAAAAGCCTGAAAATTCGAGTTAAAAGCCTGAAATTTTCATTTTGGTTATTCTGCAAAGTTTCCAAAACCTTATAAGTAGTTATTGCTTCGGCAGAGACAAGAAAAACAAATATTCTTGTAATGCTGAAAGGGTTAATTCGGTTATTCGTTGATTTGGTTATTTGGAAAATCTGAAGTCGAATGTCATAATTCATAATTCATAACTCATAATTTATTTTAAATCGGGGTTCGCATGAAGGATGGCAGCGGAAATCCTCTGTGGAACGAAGTGGAACAGAGATTGCAGCGCACAGCCTGACCCGAAGTTTTTACGAAGGGGCATGCCCAAATAATTGGCATCAAAACTTTATTTTTTAGTCAAGAAACAGGTACAAGCAATTAAATAAAAATTATTAGTTTCAATCTCTTTTTTATTTCATTGTTTAAGTTTTACCTTTGTAAAATAAACAAAAACAATGGCAAGATTCAAAGAAAATGATTTACCAAAATCGAAAATTACAGTAAGTTCACTCAATAAGGCAGTTTTAATATTTCAGTATGCGGGAAACCACAGATGGAAGTTTTATGTAGGTTTGTTTTTCTTACTATTAACTGGAGGAACGGCATTGGCATTCCCAAAACTAATGGGAATGCTTATTGATTGTGTCAAAAACAAAGACAACGAGCAAGCCAATTTTATTGCTTTTGGATTGGTTATTATTCTATTAATGCAATCTTTATTTTCATTTTTTAGGCTTTCATTATTTGTGAATTTCACGGAAAATACGTTAGCTAATTTAAGATTGGCTTTGTACAGTAATTTGGTGAAGTTACCAATGACATTCTTTTCACAAAAGCGTGTTGGGGAATTAAACAGTCGCATAAGTTCCGATATTACTCAAATTCAAGACACTTTAACTTCGACTATTGCGGAGTTTTTGAGACAATTTATACTCATTATTGGAGGTGTTATTTTATTGGGAACTGAAAGTATCAAACTCACTTTATTGATGTTATCTGTAGTTCCACTTATAGCTGTTGCCGCAGTAATTTTTGGACGTTTTATTAGAAAATATTCTAAAAAAGTTCAGGATCAGGTTGCAGAAAGTCAGGTTATTGTTGAAGAAACGATGCAAGGAATTAGCATTGTTAAAGCTTTTGCAAATGAATGGTATGAAATTGCTCGATATGATGGAAAGATAAAAGAAATTGTAAAAATTGCCATTAAAGGGGGTAAATACAGAGGATATTTTGCTTCGTTTATTATTTTCTGTTTATTCGGAGCTATTGTTGCAGTAGTATGGTTTGGTGTTCGTTTAAGTATTGGAGGAGAAATGAGCGTTGGGCAGCTAATTTCATTTGTTTTGTATTCGACATTTGTTGGTGCCTCATTTGGTGGGATTGCAGAATTGTATGCACAAATTCAAAAAGCTGTTGGTGCTACAGAGCGGGTTTTTGAATTATTGGAAGAAATTCCAGAAAAAATAAGCAACAAACATTCTGACTCTATTGAGAAAATAAGAGGGAATGTAAGTTTTAAAAATGTGGCTTTTTGTTATCCATCAAGAGCAGAAATACAAGTTTTAAAAGAAGTGAGTTTCAATGCTGATTTCGGACAAAAAATAGCTATTGTAGGCCCTAGTGGAGCAGGAAAATCAACAATTGCGACTTTGTTATTACGTTTTTACGATATTGATGCAGGCGAAATTTTAATAGATGGTAAAAATATTTACGAATATGATTTGGAAACACTTCGAGAAAACATGAGTATTGTACCGCAAGATGTTATTTTATTTGGAGGTACAATTCGAGAAAATATTGCCTATGGAAAACCAAATGCTACTGAGGAAGAAATTCATATTGCAGCAAAACAAGCCAATGCTTTTAACTTCATTGAAGGTTTTCCGGAAAAATTTGAAACAATAGTTGGGGAAAGAGGAATAAAACTATCTGGAGGGCAACGGCAACGGATTGCTATTGCAAGGGCTTTATTGAAGAATCCTAGTATTTTAATTTTAGACGAAGCGACCTCATCATTAGATAGTGAAAGTGAAAAATTAGTACAGGAAGCTCTAGAGATTTTGATGGAAGGAAGAACGAGTATTATCATTGCGCACAGGCTTTCAACAATACGTTCTGCAGATCAAATTATTGTATTAGATAACGGCAAAATTAATGAACAAGGAACACATCAAGAGCTAATTGGGCTTGAAAACGGCATCTATAAAAACTTGAGTAATTTGCAGTTTAATAATTTTTAATACAGTGACAAAGTTTAATTAGTTGGAAGAAACCAATATTAATTCGCAAAAAACAACAAACAAAAAGTAAGAAATTAACTATTTATCGCTATTTTACAATTACTTACCTATTTCTATTGCGTGGTTTTTTGTAAACCATTATATTTGCGTTCATAAAATTTGAAAAATGATTAAGATTACTTTGCCCGATGGGTCTGTTAAGGAGTTTGAAATTGGTGCTACGCCGATGGATGTTGCGGTTAATATTAGTGAAGGATTTGCGAGAAATGTGATTTCTGCAGCATTTAACGGAACGACGATTGAGACGTCAACGCCTTTAACGATTGACGGTGCGCTTGTTTTGTATACTTGGAATGACGAAAACGGGAAGAAAGCGTTCTGGCATTCGACGTCTCACGTTATGGCGCAAGTTTTGGAAGAAATGTATTCTGGAATTAAATTAACGCTTGGACCTGCGATTAGCAACGGGTTTTATTATGATGTAGATTTTGAAGATCACAAGATTACCGATGCTGATTTTAAGAAGATTGAAGATCGAGTTTTGGAAATTTCTCGAGAAAAACACGAATTTAAGTTACGTCCTGTTTCAAAAGCGAAAGCATTGGAAGTTTATAAAGATAATGTTTATAAAACGGAATTAATTTCTAATTTGGAAGATGGCACGATTACTTTTTGTGATCACGCTACTTTTACCGATTTGTGTCGTGGTGGTCATATTCCAAATACTGGGATTATCAAGGCAATGAAAGTTATGAGTGTTGCCGGTGCTTACTGGCGTGGTGATGAGAAAAATAAGCAATTGACTCGTGTTTATGGAACTTCGTTTCCTAAGCAAAAAGATTTGACTGAATATTTAGAATTGCTTGAAGAGGCAAAACGTCGTGATCATAGAAAATTAGGAAAAGAATTAGAATTGTTTGCGTTTTCACAAAAAGTGGGACAAGGATTGCCATTGTGGTTGCCAAAAGGTGCTGCTTTGAGAGATCGATTGGAACAATTTTTGAAAAAGGCACAGAAAAAAGCGGGTTACGAGCAAGTAATTACGCCACATATTGGACAAAAAGAATTGTATGTTACTTCGGGACATTACGCGAAATATGGTGCAGATAGTTTTCAACCGATAACGACTCCTGC
>CANIFM010000023.1 GCA_947466955.1 Bacteroidota bacterium | reverse complement strand
TCCAAATCAATCATAAAATTACTATCCAAAGCTGGTGTTGCAAACGTTACGCTCCAACCCCACTCCTTGAACAAAAGAAGCAGTTGCTCCATTCGAGTTCCCGCTGCAGAAGAATTAGGTTCCGGCCAAACAAAACCAATTATTAAGATATTTTGTTTTGTATTCATACGTAAATGTATGTTTAATTTATTACTGTTAACTGAAAAATCCCAAAATAGAAACACTATTTTGGGATTTATATATTCTAAAATGAAGTGCTTACGAACGGATTTTTTGTTCCCATTTCCAAGCGCTTGCCATTGCTTCTTCTAATGTTGATTTGGCTTTCCAGCCCAAAACATCGTTGGCTTTGTCGGTGTTGGCATACGCCGAAGTGATATCGCCTTCTCGTCTATCGACAATTTTGTAAGGCAATTTTTGACCGCTGACTTTTTCGAATGCATTAATCACTTCCAAAACCGAACTTCCTGTTCCAGTTCCAAGATTAAATGTTTCTACTTTTGCTAAATTTTTCTTGTTTAACAAGCGTTGCATTGCAATTACGTGGGCTTTCGCCAAATCTACTACGTGAATATAATCGCGAATAGCGGTTCCGTCAGGTGTAGGATAATCATCACCGTAAACAGATAATTCTTTTCGTAAACCAAAACCTGTTTGCGTTATAAATGGCACTAAATTTTGTGGAACTCCAATTGGCAATTCCCCGATTTCGGCTGTTGGATGTGCTCCAATTGGGTTAAAATAACGCAACAAAATCGCATTGATATTGGTAACTTTTGTAACATCGGTTATGATTTCTTCGCCAATTTGCTTGGTATTTCCGTAAGGCGACATCGCTACTTGAATGGAAGCATCTTCTGTAATTGGCATTTTTTCGGCTTGACCGTAAACTGTACAAGAAGAACTAAAAATTAGATTGGCGTCTTGTTTTTGTTGCAATTCTTGAAGTAAGTAAACCAACGTATTGATATTATTTTCATAATACAACAACGGATTTTCGACACTTTCGCCAACTGCTTTTGAAGCCGCAAAGTGAATTACACCTGCAATATCATTGTGCTTTTTAAAGAAATTTTGTACTGTCGCTTTTTCTCGTAAATCCAGCTTTTCATAAAGAGGCGTTTTACCAGAAATAGCAACAATTCCTTTTAACACCTCTTCTGATGAATTGGAAAGATTGTCAATAATTACTACTTCAAAACCTTCGCTTTGTAGTTCTACAACGGTGTGAGAACCAATGAATCCTAAACCTCCTGTTACTAAAATTTTCATACTGTCATTATTTGGTTGTTACCGGCTTTAGCCCTGATTGAAGTGGAAATCCTTTTTTGTTTTTTCTTTAAAAACAAAAAAGATTGCAACGAAAAGCAGGAAATAGCTCCTAAAAAAATTATTTAAAAAATTCCAAAACTGAATCTGTTATAAACTTGATTTGTTCGTCGTCCAATTCGGTGTGCATTGGCAAAGAAATCACTTCTTTTACCAACTGATTCGTCACTGGAAAATCTTCTTCTTTGTATCTTGAATCCAAATATGCATTTTGAGAATGCAACGGAATTGGGTAATAAATGGCGCAAGGAATGGCTTTGTCAAGCAAATGTTGCATCAATCCATCTCTGTCGCCGTCGATGATTCTTAGTGTATATTGGTGAAAAACGTGGCAATCGCAAATGTCGCAAATGCTGGGTGCCACAATATTTTTATGTCCTTCAAAAGCTGCAGAATATTTGCGTGCCGCATTTTGACGTGCCGTATTATATTGGTTTAATAAAGGTAATTTTGCGTTCAAAACTGCCGCTTGAATACTGTCTAAACGAGAATTTACGCCCACAACATCGTGATGATACCGAACGTACATTCCGTGATTTACAATTCCGCGAAGTTTGTGCGCCAAAGCATCGTCATTGGTGAAAATCGCTCCTCCGTCTCCATAACAACCTAAATTTTTGGAAGGAAAAAAAGAAGTAGAACCTACGTGTCCTATCGTTCCAGCTTTCATTTTTTTGCCATCAGAAAACTTGCAATTTGCACCAATTGCTTGGGCATTATCTTCAATAACATATAAATTAAATTCTTTTGCAATGCGCATAATCGCTTCCATATTGGCGGCACGACCGAATAAATGCACTGGAACAATGGCTTTCGTTTTTGGCGTAATTGCTTTTTTAATGGCATCAATAGAAATGTTCATATTCACCAAATCCACATCGACTAAAACGGGCGTCAATTGCAATAAAGCAATGACTTCAACGGTTGCGGCAAAAGTAAAATCGGCAGTAATTACCTCATCGCCAGGCTTTAAATCCAAACCCATCATTGCGATTTGCAACGCATCGGTTCCATTTGCGCAAGGAATTACGTGTTTTACATCTAGATATTCTTCTAAATTTTTTTGAAATTGTTGAACTTGAGGTCCGTTAATATAAGTGTTGGTATCTAAAACTTCTTGAATAGAATTATTTACAGTTTCTTTAATAGCTTCATATTGCCCTTTCAGGTCAACCATTTGGATTTTTTTCATCAATAAAACAGGTTATAACGTTGATACGTTTGAAGTCAAAAGTTACTCAAAAAAGCAAATTTTCTCAAAACGAATTACAAAAATAGTTATTTAATGAGTTATAGCAATGAAAATTCTATAAAGTGATGTATTTTAGCCCCACAAAATGCAATGTATGTTATTTATATATAATTTAATAGTGGTTTTTGCTGATTTTATTTTGAAAATCACAGCACTTTTCAATCCAAAAATAAAACTTTTTGTTGATGGAAGAAAGTCTGTTTACAAAGTGTTATCCAATAAAATCAAGGCTTACGACAAGACGATTTGGTTTCACGCTGCTTCTTTAGGGGAATACGAACAAGGTTTGCCCGTTATGGAACGGATGAAAAGTAGGTTTCCGAACCATCTTATTGTGTTAACATTTTTTTCGCCTTCTGGTTATGAAGTTCGTAAAAATAACACGATTGCAGATGTGACGGTTTATTTGCCGTTGGACACGCAATCCAATGTAGATAAATTTATGGAAATTGTCAGACCAGATATGGCTTTTTTCATAAAATATGAATATTGGCCAAATTATTTGAATGCATTGAAAAATCGGGAAACGCCAACTTATTTAATTTCAGGGATTTTTAGAGAAGAACAATTATTTTTCAAATGGTATGGCGGTTTTTACAGAAATGCTTTGAATGCTTTTGAATATTTTTTTGTGCAAAATTCAAAATCTAAAGACCTTTTATTGAAACTTGGAAAATCGAATGTAACTGTTTCTGGCGACACCCGTTTTGACAGGGTTGCGTCGATTTTAAACAGAGATAATTCATTGGAATTTATTGAAGAATTTAAAGATAATTCGTTGACAATTGTTGTTGGAAGTTCGTGGCCAAAAGACGAAACGATGCTGGTTTCGTATATAAATTCTTCGGAAAATGTCAAGTTTATTATTGCGCCTCACAATATCAAAACAGAGCAAATTCAAGCTCTGAAGACCAGTATTTCTAAAAAAACAATCTTGTTTTCTGAGGTTGATTTTACAAGTTCAAAACCTATAAATTTAGCGCATTTTGATGTTTTCATTATTGATACTATTGGAATTTTGACTAAGATTTACAGTTATGCCGATATTGCGTATGTTGGGGGTGGTTTTGGAAATCCTGGCGTTCATAATATATTAGAACCAGCAACTTTTGGTGTTCCAATTGTTATTGGACCTAATTATTCGCATTTTCCAGAAGCAACGGCATTAGTAAATATGGAAGGTTGTATTTCAATTTCAACTCAAGAAGAATTGAATGAAACTTTTGATAATTTAATTCAAAATCAGGATATTCGGTTTGAAAAAGGTCATATTTGCAGTACTTTCGTGGAAATGAATAAAAATGCAACCGAAATTATAATGAACCATATTGCACCAAAAAAAACAATTTAAATAAATTAAAAACTAAAAAATGAAACATTTAAAATTACTCCTATTATTATTTGTAGTTCAACTGCAAGCGCAACAAGGCGGAATGTGGATTCCTTCTTTATTGCAAGGAATGAACGAAAAAGAGATGAAAAATTTGGGAATGAAAATGACAGCCGCAGATATTTATTCGGTAAATAAATCGAGTTTAAAAGATGCCGTTCCGCATTTTAATGGTGGTTGTACGTCAGAAGTAATTTCGCCGAAAGGCTTATTATTAACCAATCATCACTGTGGATTTGATGCCATTCAAAATCATTCTTCGGTTGAACACGATTATTTAACCAATGGTTTTTGGGCGTATAAAATGGAAGAAGAATTGCCAAATGAAGGAATGGTGGTGACTTTCATCGTGAAAATTGAAGATGTAACTACCAAAGTTTTGGAAGGCACCGCAAATTTGACTTCTGAAGCAGAAAAACAAAAGAAAATTCAAGACAATATAACTGCTTTGAGCGCTTCATTACCAAAGGAAAGTTGGCAAGAAAACAAAATCAGAACGTTTTATGAAGGCAATCAATATATGCTTTTTTTAACGGAAACATTCAAAGATATTCGATTGGTTGGCGCACCACCATCAGCAATTGGAAAATTTGGTTCTGATACTGATAACTGGGTTTGGCCGAGACATACTGGGGATTTCTCCTTGTTTAGAATCTATGCCGATAAAAATAATCGTCCTGCAAATTATTCAAAAGATAACGTTCCTTATACTCCAAAACACTTTTTACCTGTTTCATTAGATGGTGTAAAAGAAGACGATTTCACGTTGGTTTTTGGTTATCCAGGAAAAACAAATGAGTATTTACCTGCTGTTGCGATTGCTCAAATTGTAAACGAATTGAATCCTGCAAAAATCGAAATTCGGGATCACGCCTTGAAAGTTGCCGATGGATTTATGCGAAAAGACAATGCAATCAAAATTCAATATGCTTCTAAATATGCAAGTATTGCCAATTATTGGAAGAAATGGATTGGGGAAACTCAAGGATTGAAAAAATCGGATGCTGTTGCAATAAAAAGAAAACAAGAAATTGCCTTTCGGGAAAAAGTTGTAAAAGCTGGAAAACAATTAGAATATGGAAATTTACTTTCTGATTTTGAAAAAAATTATAATGAAATTGCACCTTATGCTTTGGCAAGAGATTATTTTTCTGAAGTGGCTTTAAGGAATACAGAATTATTGAGTGTTGGTTATAAATTGTATCAATTAGAGCAAGTTTACAATACCAAAGGGGAACAAGCTTTTACGGATAGAAAAAATAATTTAGTGACTGGTTTGGGCGATTTCTACAAAGATTTCAATCCAAATGTAGATAAAAAGGTATTTGAGCAATTGATTGATTTATATGCAACAAAAGCACCAAAGGAATTTTTGCCTTCCAATTTATCGAATATAAATGCTGCGGATTTAGCAACAGAAATTTACGGGCAATCTAAATTTGTTGCTTATGATGGACTTAAAGCATTACTTTCAGGCGATTCAAAAACCGTTTTAGCCAACTTAAATTCGGATAAAGGGTTTCTTTTAATTAAAAATATGGCTGATAAATATCTGAAAGATGTTGCTCCTAAATATGACGAAATCAATTTGAGAATTACAGCTTTGCAACGCACGTATATGAAAGCGCAATTGGAATTAAATAAAGATGCACGGATTTTCCCTGATGCCAATAGCACTTTGAGAGTTACTTATGGAAAAGTGAAAGGATATGCTCCAAAAGACGCGACCTTATATACACCCGTAACTTATTTAGATGGTGTGATGGAAAAATACATTCCTGGGGATTATGAATTTGATGTTCCTGCAAAGCTGATTGACTTGTATAAAAAGAAAGATTACGGTCAATATGGTGAAAACGGAAAAATGCCTGTTTGTTTTATAGGAACCAATCATACAACTGGTGGAAATTCTGGTAGTCCTGCAATTGATGCAAATGGAAACCTAATTGGGTTGAATTTTGATAGAGTTTGGGAAGGAACAATGAGTGATATTTACTACGATCCGAGCATTTGTAGAAATGTTATGGTTGATATTCGCTATGTTTTATTCATAATTGATAAATATGCGGGTGCAAATAACTTGATTGAAGAATTAAAATTAGTACATCCAAAAAAAGTAAAGCGTTGAAAAACAAGGCTTACGCGGTGAAATGAGTGCTGATTATCGTTAAAATAAAGAATTTTTAACTTTTTTTTACGGTTTTCAATTTGTGGCACAGTAATTGTTAAATAATTTAACAGTTGCAAAGAATTATTTTTTTGAAAAAAAATTAAAAAATAATTTTTACATATTAAAAAATTTATATCTTTGCTCCGAATTAATAATTAACCTTTTATAATTAAGTAAGATGAAAAAAGTACTTTTAAGTTTAGCATTTGTTGCTGTTTTAGCAACTGTTTCTTGTAAAAAAGCTGAAGAAGCTCCAGTAGAAGCTCCTGCTGTTGAAGCTCCTGCTGTTGACACTACTGCTGTAGTTGCTGACACAACTGCTGTTGCACCTGCTGCTGAAGCTGCTGCTCCAGCTGCTGAAGCTGCTGCTCCAGCTGTAAAAAAATAATTAGAAATTAATTTCTAAGAATTTTAAAAGCCACGCATTGCGTGGCTTTTTTATTGTTTGCTATTTTTAGGAAGAAATGCAAAACTTCTTTATATAGTTCAGGTTTAGATTTCTTCGTCCTTAAAAACAAAATCATTAAAAGAAAAATCTAAAATTTCTGATTTTTGAGAATACAATTGAATTTCCTTAATTCCTTTTTGCAACATTAATTCGGTATTGTATTTTCTGCTTGTTGCAAAATGAGCTTCTTCCAACATTATTTTAAAATAATATTTTCCTCCAGCGGTTCGCACCTTCACGAAAGTGACATCTTCAATTGCATTTTTAAAATAGTCAATTCCTTCCTCACATTCAAATTTCAACTCATAGCGAAAACTAGTGAATATCGCCTTGCCTTTTCTAGAAGTGAAAACAAATTTATAATAATCGTCAAATCTTTTACTGATAACAAAAGCACCCATTTAATTTTATTATTTAGATTGAAGATTTTAGATTAGGGATAATTGAGTTGAAATTAATTAAAATAAAAAAGCTCCAAACTAAGTTTGAAGCTTTTTAGTACTCGGGACGGGACTTGAACCCGTACGACCATTACAGTCACTGGATTTTAAGTCCAGCGTGTCTACCAATTTCACCACCCAAGCATTTTGAAATTAAAAAATTTAATTTCTATGGTATAGAGCGAAAAACGGGGCTCGAACCCGCGACCTCGACCTTGGCAAGGTCGCGCTCTACCAACTGAGCTATTTTCGCATTTCAATTTTTAAAAAGAGCCGCTTTACTTGTTCCGTATTGCGGTGGCAAATTTAATACATTTATTCAATTATACAAGTCTTTTTTGCAAAAAATAAGACATAAGTAAGTCGAAAGTTTTAATGTCGTAAAGTCAAAAGTCTCAAAACAGCAAAAAACTATTTAAAATCAGTCAATTACAATAAAATACCTATTTTAAAAAACTACACTTTATTGTAAGTAAGTCGAAAGTTTTAATGTCGTAAAGTCAAAAGTCTTCAAGAATCAATTGCCAATCGGTAAAAATCAGCCACAGATTCACAGATTTTTAAATCATTTTTAATCTGTGAATCTGTGGTAAAAACTTAGAAGCTTTAGCGAGATGTACTGAAAACGGATAAGTTTAAACAATATATTTAGACCGATAATCTATTTCTTAGTCAACATTCTTTTAATTTCGTTGAGTTTCATCATCGCTTCTATTGGCGTCAAGGTATTGATGTCTAAGCTAAGTATTTCTTCTTTAATTTCTTCTAATAAAGGATCGTCTAAATTAAAGAAACTCATTTGCATTTCATCTTTCTCCGCCTTAATTCCTGTTAACGCATCGCCAGAATGATCTTTTTCTAATTTCTTTAATAACTTTTGCGCTTTTAAAATCACTGTTTGCGGCATTCCAGCCATTTTAGCCACGTGAATTCCAAAACTATGAGCACTTCCTCCTTTTACTAATTTTCTAATGAAAAGAACCGTGTCCTTTAACTCTTTCACAGACACATTATAATTTTGAATTCGAGGCAATAATTCACTCATTTCATTCAACTCGTGGTAATGTGTTGCAAATAACGTCTTTGGTTTTGAAGGATGTTCGTGCAAAAATTCTGCAATTGCCCACGCTATCGAAATTCCATCATACGTACTTGTTCCCCTTCCAATTTCATCTAATAAAATCAAACTTCTATCTGATAAATTATTCAAAATTGAAGCCGTTTCATTCATCTCAACCATAAACGTGGATTCCCCCATCGAAATATTATCACTCGCTCCAACTCTCGTGAAAATTTTATCGACAATTCCCATTCTCACGTTATCGGCTGGTACAAAACTTCCCATTTGTGCCAACAAAACTATCAAAGCAGTTTGTCGCAAAATAGCTGATTTACCAGACATATTTGGTCCAGTAATCATAATTAACTGCTGCGTATCTCGATCTAAAAAAACATCATTGGCGATGTACGGCATTCCAACGGGCAATTGTTTTTCAATTACTGGGTGGCGACCATTTTTTATATCCAATTCAAAAGTTTCGTCTAATTCCGGGCAAACATATTTATTTTCAATCGCCAATTGTGCAAAAGAAGTCAGGCAATCCAACTGCGCCACCAAATTTGCGTTAAGCTGAACGGGTTTAATATAAGTTGTAATCCAAGCGACCAACTGCTCGAATAAATCCATTTCTAATTTGTGGATTTTTTCTTCGGCACCGAGAATTTTGGTTTCATATTCCTTAAGTTCTTCCGTAATATAGCGCTCTGCATTCACCAATGTTTGCTTGCGAATCCATTCTGATGGAACTTTATCTTTGTGTGTATTTCGAACTTCTATATAATATCCAAAAACATTATTAAATGAAATTTTCAATGATGAAATTCCCGTTTTTTCAGATTCTCGTTTTTCAATTCCTTCCAAAAATTCTTTTCCAGAAGTTGAAATTGCCCGTAAATCATCCAATTCTTCACTGATTCCTTTGGCAATCGCGTTTCCTTTTGCAATAGCAACAGGCGCATCTTGATTCAAAGTTGTTTTGATTTTTTCACGCAATAACTCGCAACTGTGCAAGGTGTCGCCAATAACTTTCACGGCTTCTTGTGGACTTTCTAACGCTAATTTTTTAATTGGAATAATCGCATCTAATGATTCTTTCAAATAAACCACTTCTCGCGGGGAAACTTTTCCTGTTGCAATTTTAGAAATCAAACGCTCCAAATCAGAAATCTGTTTAATTTGATGTTGAATATTCTTTAAAATTGATTGATTTTCTTTTAAATAAGAAACTACTTCGTGCCGATTTCTAATTTTATGAATGTCTTTCAAAGGCAATGCCAACCAACGTTTTAGCAACCTTCCACCCATTGGCGAAAGCGTTCTATCGATTACATCCAATAAAGTTACGGCGTTTGGATTGTAACTGTGATACAACTCTAAATTCCGAATTGTAAACCGATCCATCCAAACATAAGCGTCTTCTGCAATGCGCTGAATGGATGTAATGTGCTGTAATTTATTATGTTGCGTTTCCGATAAATAAAATAAAATTGCACCTGACGCAATGATTCCTTCGGGTAATTCTTCGATTCCAAATCCTTTTAAAGAAACTGTTTGAAAATGATTTGTGAGCGTTTCAAATGCATAATCTTCTTTATAAACCCAATCTTCCAAATAAAAATTATGATAATCTTCGCCGAAAGTTTCCTTAAAATCGTTTTTATTATTCTTTGGAATCAAAACTTCACTTGGATTGAAATTCTGTAATAATTTGTCAATATAATCTTCCGTTCCTTGAGCCGTTAAAAATTCGCCCGTAGAAACATCTAAAAAAGAAATTCCAATATTTTTTTTACCAAAGTAAATAGAAGCCAAAAAATTATTTGATTTTGATTGCAAAACCTCATCATTCATTGAAACTCCTGGTGTAATCAATTCTGTAACGCCTCTTTTGACAATTGTTTTCGTCATTTTTGGGTCTTCCAATTGGTCACAAATAGCCACACGAAGTCCTGCTTTTACCAATTTAGGCAAATAGGTATTTATAGAATGGTGCGGAAAACCAGCCAATGCAGTTTCTGTTGCCGAACCTGCACCACGTTTTGTGAGCGTAATTCCAAGTATTTTTGACGCACGTACTGCATCTTCGCCAAAAGTTTCATAAAAATCACCGACACGAAACAACAAGCAAGCATCAGGATATTTCCTTTTGATTTCGTTGTATTGCTTCATTAACGGGGTTTCTTTTACTTCTGTTTCTTTAGCTGCCAAAGTTTTTATTGTATTAAATTTGATATGAATATTCCGAAAGCGAATTTAATTATTTTATACTGAAATTAGAACTTTAGAGAATTAATTTAATTTTAAGAAAATTTTATTATTTGAATTGAAATTTTTATTTAGATTTGTTCCAATAATTTAATTTAAAAATTACAATGAAAAAAATATTTTTATTAGCTATGCTAACAGTTTTAGGAGTAACTACTTCTAACGCACAAGAAATTAAAAAAGCAAAAGCACCTGCAGATGCTAAGGTAGCTGCTCCAAAAATTGAAGGTGCAGGAATGGTTTTTGAAACTGAAACTATTGATTACGGAACACTTGAGCACAATGCTGAAGGAACTCGTAAATTTGTTTTCACAAATAATGGTAACAAACCATTAATTATTTCAAACACACAAGGATCTTGTGGTTGTACAGTTCCAACTACTCCAAAAGAGCCAATTGCTCCAGGAGCAAAAGGTGAAATTGGTGTACATTACGCAACGGATAGAGTTGGTGCATTTACAAAAACAGTAACTGTATCTTCAAACGCTGAAGGCCAACCTTCAAAAGTTTTGACAATTAAAGGAACTATTTTACCAGATCCTACTCCTGCTGCAGTACCAGCTGCACCAGCTACAGCGCCTGCAGTACCAAAAAGCTAAATTTATTTAAATAAATATAAAAAAGCTTCCTTTTACCAGGGAGCTTTTTTTTTGAAACAGTATCCTACAATTATGCGAAAGCTTGAAAACAGTGAATTAAACAGAAAATCTATTGATGATTTCAAAGAAGCTTCAAAAACCCCCCTTATTATTGTTCTCGATGACATTCGGAGTTTGAATAACATTGGTTCTGTTTTTAGAACTTCCGATGCTTTTTTGATAGAAAAAATATATTTGTGTGGAATTACAGCAACTCCTCCAAATAAAGAAATTCATAAAACTGCTTTGGGAGCAACAGAAACTGTGGTTTGGGAACATTGCGAAAGTGTTTTGGAAGTCATAGAAAAATTGAAATCCGAAGGTGTGAAAGTATTTGCCATTGAGCAAGTTGAAAGTGCTATTTTTCTTCAAGATTTTGAAGTTGAAACCAATGTAAAATATGCTTTGGTTTTTGGAAACGAAGTTTTTGGTGTTTCACAAAACGCAATTGAATTGTGTGATGGAACGATCGAAATCCCTCAATTAGGAACCAAACATTCGTTGAATATTGCCGTAAGTGCCGGAATTGTGATTTGGGACTTTTTCAAGAAAATGAGGTAATTTATTCCGCTAATTTCTTTCTAATTTCTTCCAAAATAAAAACATAATCGCTTTGTTTCTTGACAAAATCTCTTTCGGAAACATCAATAATTAATACGTTTAAGTTGGTTTGAGATTTGATGTAATCCAAATATCCTTTATTGATTTTATCTAAATAATCTGCGGGGATTTCTTGCTCGTAACTTCTGCCTCTGCGTTTGATATTTTGCAATAATCGATCTGTATTTTGATACAAATAGACATACAAATCAGGCTTTGGCATTTCCTTGTAAATAATATCGAAAAGCGTTTTATACAATCGATATTCATCTTCTTGCAGCGTAACTTTTGCAAAAATTAAGGATTTGAATATGTGATAATCCGCAACAATAAAATCTTTAAACAAATCAAATTGCGCTAAATCGTCTGATAATTGTTGGTATCTGTCCGCCAAAAATGACATTTCTAATGGAAAAGCAAATCGGTTTTGATCTTTATAAAATTTTGGTAAAAACGGATTGTCAGCAAAACGTTCAAAAACTGTTTTCGCATTAAAATCTTCGGCAATTTTAGAAGCCAAAGTTGTTTTTCCTGCGCCAATATTCCCTTCAATTGCAATATAATTGTACTGTTGTAAATTGTATTTTTCTAATGGCAATTCTATATTTGAAATAATTTTACAAACGCTTTTGTCTTCACATTCATCAATTAAAACTGGAATAGTTTTCTCGAAAATAGGATGCACAAAATCCAATTGCAAGTCGTTTATTGGCAATAAAACAAACAAACGGTTTTGCATTTGCGGATGCGGAATTTCTAATGTTTCTGTTTGAACGATTTCATTTTCAAAACTAATTATATCAATATCGATGGTTCGAGATTGATATCCAAGTTGCTGCTCTTTTCTAATTCTACCTAATTTTTTCTCGATTTTCAGAATTCCAGACAATAATTTCAACGGCGATTTATGCGTATGAATTGCAATTGCACAATTATAAAAAGCATCACTTTCAAAACCCCAAGACGGAGTTTCGTATAATTTTGAGACTTTGAAAACCGTACCGAGTTCCAACTGAATCAATTGAATGCATTGTTGGATATTTTCAAGACGATTGCCTTGATTGCTTCCTATCGATAAAACGGCTTGGTTTTGGATTTTCATATTAACCGCAAATTAACAAAAGAAATTCAGAATAGAAGTATATTTGCAAAGACTGTTAATAAATTTATTTTAAAGGCGTTTTAAATTGAGTTCAAACATCATTTAAAACAACAATTTGTACTTATTTATAAAAGAAATATATGAGATTTTTAGGAAATGTTTTGGCGACAATTGTCGGTTTATTTGTGTTTTTTATGCTGTTGTTCTTCGGAATTCTACTAATTAGCGCTATTTTTAGTGGAAGTTCCGATGAAGTTCCAGTAGAAAATAATTCGGTAATTGAATTGGATTTATCAGAAATAAAAAATGATTATGCTGGGAAATTCAACTTCAAAGATTTTGATTATTTTGAAGTAAAACACGACGGATTATCTGATGTAATTCGTGCCATAGACGAAGCAAAAACCGACGATAACATCAAAGGAATATCGATTTTAAATGATGAATCCGATTTAGGAATGGCACAATTAAAAGCCCTTCGAGACGAATTAGAAGCGTTCAAAAAATCAGGGAAATTTGTTTATGCCTATTCTAATATGTATTCCCAAAAAGAATATTACTTAAATTCCGTAGCAAATACGGTGTATATCAACCCAATTGGAGAATTAGATTTCAAAGGATTGTCTTCGGAAGTATTATTTTTTAAAGATTTTCAGGAAAAATCAGGTTTGAAAATGGAAGTCATTCGTCATGGAAAATACAAAAGTGCGGTAGAGCCATTTTTAGAAAATGAAATGAGTCCAGCCAACAGAGAACAGGTTTTGGCGTTGCTAAATTCGGTTTGGAATTCAATGGTTACAGATATTTCTAAAAGTAGAAATGTTTCTATTTCACAATTAAATACTATTGCAAATGGACTTTTGGCACGAACACCAGAAATGGCAAAAGCACAGAAATTAGTCGATGTAATTGCTTATGAAGATGACTATCATAATGCAATTAGAAAAGTATTAAAAGTTGATTCTGATGAAGATTACAACAAAATTAACATCAAAGATTATGCAGATAATGTAGCGAAAACAGTGAAGGAAAATTCATCAAAAGATAAAATCGCAATTATTTACGCTCAAGGCGAAATTGGAAATGGAGAAGGCGATTTGAATATAATTGGCGAAGGTTCGATGCGTCGTTCATTGCAAGAAGCCCGCAAAAACGAAAATATTAAAGCAATTGTAATGCGAATTGATAGTCCTGGAGGAAATGCGTTAACGTCGGATTTGATTTGGAGAGAAATTGAATTGACCAAAAAAGTAAAACCTGTGGTGGTTTCTATGGGGAATTATGCTGCTTCTGGCGGTTATTATCTTGCTTGTAATGCCAATAAAATTTTTGCTGAAGCCAATACAATTACTGGTTCTATTGGAGTTTTCGGAACTTTGCCTAACTTTTCAAAACTGATTGATAAAGTTGGAATTCACGTGGAGCAAGTAAATACCCACGAAAATGCAGCCGAATATAGCGTATTCAAACCATTGGATGAAAAATTCAGAATTGTTACGCAAGAAGGTGTAGAACGCATTTACAATACGTTTATAAACCGAGTAGCGGCGGGACGAAAAATGACTTTTGCACAAGTGGATTCAATTGCTCAAGGTCGGGTTTGGTCAGGTTCTGAAGCGGTAAAAGTTGGTTTGGTAGATGAAATTGGAGGAATGGACGCGGCATTAAAAGAAGCGGCGAAATTGGCTAAAATAAACACTTATAAAACTCAGAATTTCCCGCAATATGAAAAGAGTTTTGATGATTTATTATCCAATCTTGGTTTGCCTTTCTTTAAAACAAAAGAGAATTTTATCAAAGAAGAAGTGGGCGTTGAAAACTATAAAATCATCGAACAAATTAGAAAAATGAATACTAAAAAAGGAACTCAAATTTTGATACCTTTTGAAATTAATATAAAATAGAAAAGTAATAATTACGTTATCCATCATAAAACAATTAAACACCGTGAAAAAGAAAATTTTAAAGATTACAGGAATTACAATTCTATTAATCGTTGCCGCATTATTTGCAATCCCTTATTTTTTTAAAGATCAGATAAATGCAAAAATCCTTGAATCTATTAATGAAAGTGTAGATGCGAAAGTGGCTTTTGCCGATGCCGATTTGAGTTTATTCAAAAGTTTTCCGCAAGCAAATATCACCATTGAGAAATTAAGCATCATCAATAAAGCACCTTTTGAAGGAGATACTTTGGTGTATTTGGGAGAATTGAATTTGAAAATGTCTATAAAAGAATTGTTCAAAGGAAAAGAGGAAGCGATGAATATTGAAGCGATAACTTCAAAAAATGGTTTGATAAATATACTTTTCAATAAAGATGGAATTGGGAATTTTGACATTGCTTTAAAGAACAAAGACGAAAAAGATGCAAGTAAAAGTAAGCCATTATCATTGAAAATTAAGGAATATTCGATTGACAATTACACCTTCAGCTATTTTGACGAAAGTTCAAAAATCAAAATGAGATTGGACAGTTTGAACCATTCTGGAACTGGGGATTTTGCAGCTTCAAAATTGGATTTGGTTACAAAATCATCCGCAAAAGTTTCATTGGATATGGATAAAATCAATTATATGAAAAAAGTTTCCTTGACATTGGATGCAGTATTGGGAATTGATTTAGATAAAAGCAAATATACTTTTAAGGAAAACAAGGCTCAAATCAATAAATTGCCGTTAGAATTTGATGGTTTTATTCAAATGGTTGCTGGCGGTCAGAATTATGATTTGAAATTCAAAACACCAACTTCTTCCTTTGAAAACTTTTTAGGATTGATTCCATCGGCGTATTCTGGAAGTGTAAAAGACGTTAAAACAACTGGTGAATTTTCAATTATTGGCTTTGCCAAAGGATTATATTCCGATACAACGGTGCCGAAATTCAACATCGCAATAGCTTCGAATAATGCTTCTTTTCAATATCCAAACTTACCAAAATCGGTAAAGAATATTGTGATTGATACCAAAATAATTAACGAAACTGGGGTTTTGAATGACACTTACGTAAATTTAGATAAATTGTCATTCAAAATTGACCAAGATATTTTTGATGCTAAAGCAAATATCAGAAATGTCACCAAAAACCCTTTGGTTGATGCAGCTTTGAAAGGAACAATTAACTTGGCAAACCTGTCAAAAGCGTATCCAATTAAATTAGCAAAACCACTTTCTGGAATTTTGAAAGCCGATGTGAAAACCAAATTTGATATGGAATCGGTGACTAAAAGCGAGTATCAAAACATTGATAATTCGGGAACAATGAGCTTGTCGGGATTCAAATATACGGATGACAAAGGGAAGGAATTGGCGATTTCGCAAGCAACGGTTCAGTTCAATCCAAGTCGTATTAATTTACAAGAATTTAAAGCTACCACTGGGAAAAGTGATTTTAATGTTACGGGAGTTTTAGACAATTTCTATGGATTTCTATTTAAAAAACAGGAGTTAAAAGGAAATTTTAATATGGTTTCCAACCAATTGGCAGTTTCCGATTTTATGACTTCTGATGCAAATCCAAAAGAAGCAGCAACAACAAAAGAAGCGATGAAAATCCCTGCTTTTTTAAATTGTACGCTTACCGCTAAAGCAAATACGGTACTTTATGATAATTTGACTTTAACTGCAGTTTCAGGAAAATTAATTATAAAAGATCAAAAAGCGACTTTAGAAAATATGAAAACTTCTATTTTTGGAGGAACAATTGGAATGAACGGATCGGTTTCTACAAAAGAAAAAACACCCAATTTCAAAATGGATTTAGGATTGAACCAAGTTGACATTCAGCAAACGTTTACCCAATTGGAAATGATGAAAAAAATCGCACCAATTGCGGGAGTTATTAATGGAAAATTGAATTCAAACATCCAACTTTCAGGGAATTTAGATGCTACAAAAATGACACCCGATTTAAAAACAATTTCTGGAGATTTATCAGGGCAATTGCTTTCAACAAGCATAAATTCTTCCAATTCTGAAATTCTAAAGGCATTGAGTTCCAATTTGAAATTCATCGATTTACAAAAATTGAACTTGAATGATGTGAAAGCAAATCTTTCTTTCAATGACGGAAAAGTGAATGTGAAACCGTTTGACATCAAATACCAAGACATAAAAGCAACCATTGGCGGAACACACGGTTTTGACCAATTGATGAATTACGCTATTAAATTAGATGTTCCTGCGAAATATTTAGGCGCTGAAGCCAATAAATTAATTGCAAAATTATCGCCTTCAGATGCAAATAAATTAGAAAATATTCCTGTAAATGCAGTTCTTACTGGAAGTTTCAAAAGTCCAAAAGTGACTACTGACATGAAAAGTGCAGTTGCTAATTTGACCACGCAATTGGTAAAACAGCAAAAAGAAAAATTGTTAAATCAAGGAACAAATGCTTTAAAAGAGCTGTTGAATGGCTCTAAAAAAGACACTTCAAAAACAAAAACGCCAAAAGAAGATTTGAAAACAAAAGCGGAAGGATTGCTGAAAGGGTTTTTTGGGAAGAAATAAGAAGCCACAAGAAACTTACTTTCATTTAATATATAGACTAAGCTAATAGAAATTAAACAATTTTTCGACTTCCTTTTCGTTTTAAATAAAGTAGTATCTTTATAAACTCATTTTTATTTATATGAAAGTATTTGAAACCGAACAAGAAAAAAAATCATTACTCATTACTACCATTAGTTTTGCGTTGCTTTTCTTATTATTTTTCTATCTAAAATTTAGCAATAATTTACCTTTACCAGAATTAGATGGCGGAGGTGGTGGCGGAGAAATTGCCGTGAATTTTGGGAATAGTGATTTTGGTTCTGGAGATAATTTTCAATCCAAAGAAGTCGTAACTGTTGCCCCAAAAGAAGTTGCAACTACACCAACAACTGAAAAAGAAATTCTTATTTCAGAAAACGAAGAAGCACCAGCAATTGTAGAAGTTAAGAAACCTGCAACCAAAGTGGTTAAAACAGAAGTTGAAAAACCTGTTGTGAAACCAATCCCAAAACCTTCAAAAACCACTTCTGATGCGTTGTCAAATTTATTGAACGGCTCAAATAAAGAAGGTGATGGCGATGACAAAATTGCTGGAAATAAAGGAAAATCAAATGGAGATCCAAATGCAAAAGGCTACAATGGAGGCGGTGGAACAGGAACTGGAAGCGGAGGCGGAAATGGTTCTGGACAAGGATTGGGAACAGGAAGTGGCTATGGAAATGGCAACGGAAGCGGCTCTGGCAACGGAAATGGAAACTACCAATTAGGCAATAGAAAAGCACTCAATAAACCACAACCAAATTATATTTGCAACGAAGAAGGAGTTGTAGTGGTACAAATTTCTGTCGATAAATCGGGGAAAGTTATCAATGCAAATCCTGGAGTTCGTGGCACAACAAATTCAGCAAAATGCTTATTGGATCAAGCAAAAACGGCGGCTATGAATACAAAATGGCAATCTGACGCTACTGCTGCAGAAACGCAAGTGGGTAAAATTATTTACAATTTCAAACTTACGCAATAACTTTTTACTTCCAATTAGCCCCAAAATTCCAAACATTAATGAACTATCAAGAAACCGTAAATTGGATGTTCAATCAACTTCCTTTGTATCAACTTCAAGGTGCAATTGCTTATAAAGAAGATTTAACGAACACCATTTTACTTTCCGAATATCTTGGAAATCCAGAGAAAAATTTAAAATTTATTCACGTTGCAGGAACCAATGGCAAAGGTTCAACTTCTCATCTTTTGGCTTCCGTTTTGCAAGAAGCAGGATATAAAGTTGGCTTATATACTTCGCCCCATTTGAAAGATTTTCGGGAACGCGTCAAAATTAATGGCGTTAAAATTTCCGAAGATTTTGTTTGTGAATTTATATCAAAGCATAAAAATTTTTTCGAGACCAAAGACTTGAGTTTTTTTGAAATGACCGTTGGATTGGCATTTGATTATTTTAAAAATGAAAAAATCGACATCGCTATTATTGAAGTTGGAATGGGCGGAAGATTAGATTCTACCAATATTATCACGCCGTTACTTTCGGTTATTACCAATATTGGGAAAGACCATACTCAATTTTTAGGCACGACATTTGAATCAATTGCAACAGAAAAAGCAGGAATTATAAAACAGAATATTCCCGTAATTATAGGTGAATATACTTCAGAAACGAAGCCTGTTTTTTTAGCTAAAGCCAATGAAACAAAATCTGAAATTTACTTTGCTTCGGATTTAATTTTGGATGATTTTCCGTCCGATTTAATTGGTGTTTACCAAATTTCAAATAAAAAAACTGCACTTCAAACCCTTAGAATATTGAATTCCCAAAAAGAATTTGAGGTTTCAGAGGCAGCTATAAAAACTGGTTATTTGAACGTTGTAAAAAATACGGGACTTCAAGGAAGATGGCAACAATTGAATAGTGCGCCAAAAGTCATTTGCGATACAGCGCATAACAAACACGGATTAGAAATTGTCCTAAATCAGTTAAAAACCGAGCAATTTGAGACTTTACATTTTGTATTTGGAGTGGTAAATGATAAAGATTTAGACGAAATCCTACCATTATTTCCAAAAAACACCAACTATTATTTTTGCAAACCCAATATTCCACGAGGATTAGATGCATCTATTTTAGCCAAAAAAGCATTAGAATTTGGATTACACGGAAAAGTATATAATTCAGTTTCAGAAGCTTATCAAAATGCACTTCAAAATGCCAGAACCACCGATTTTATTTACATTGGCGGAAGCACGTTTGTAGTTGGAGAAATTTTATAATTAATTAAAAAATAGTTTGCAAATACCAAAAAGAGACTTATATTTGCACACCTAATAAAGGGCGATTAGCTCAGCTGGTTCAGAGCACCTCGTTTACACCGAGGGGGTCGGGGGTTCGAACCCCTCATCGCCCACAATTAAAAAAGACAAACTTGAATTTCGAGTTTGTCTTTTTTTTGGAGCAGAAGTTCCAGTTATTATCTCACGATTCCTCCAGCCATTCGCTATATCTCTTGTGATGAACCACGCCAAAACAGGATGTTGTTTCTATCGTGGCTACATAATTACATTTTGATTTTCATAATTATTATAGCAAAGTTGGATTACAAATTCATTTTTAGTTTCATAAAAAACGACATTGAAATTGAAAATCGTACAATTAATTGGATGCTTAGCCCAGATCGCAGTGGAAAGCCCGCAGCCAAAAACGAGCAATTTTTCTTGGCCAAAAAGAGCGACCAAAGGAAGCTCCTTTTTGGGTTAGAAAAATGCTTGTTTTGGCGAGGACTTGTAACGGAGAGCTGGAAAATGCTTCTAAAAAAAATGAAAAATAGTCTCAAAAAAATAGTAATTTTACAAAATGGAAGCAC
>CANIFM010000022.1 GCA_947466955.1 Bacteroidota bacterium | reverse complement strand
TTAGTATCAAAATCTTGAGTTGCCCCTTCAATATAACCAACTAATATCTGATTTAAATCAGTACCAGTATCTGTTTTCAAGTTCAACCACATACGGTTTCTTTCAATTGAAGCACTTCGTAAGAAGGGTGAAGTATTATTCCCTGTTCTCAATCCGTTTATAAAGTTTACGGGTCCAGCTGAAGTTGCTTTTACAATAAATCCTTGACCTACTTGAATTGTACCGTCTGGCACATAAGCAGGTGAATGTCCGTTTCCTATAGCAGCTGCAGCAGGTCCCGTTGAATTCCAAATTGCATAGTTAGATGAACCTCCATTTGCAGGAAACGCACCAGTACTATCCATTGTAAGTGTGTGACAATAGAAATAAAGCGTACCATCTAAACGGGGATTATTAGTCAAGAAAGTCGCACCATCAATTGCAGAAGGATATGGATTTCCTAATAAATTATAACCATAAGTCGCATTAGTTTTCAAACTAACATCAACAGTCACAAGACCATTAGTTGGAACCCCAGTAAATGTTCCGGTCCAACGATTTCCTAAAAATGGTGCAGTCGTTGGAGTATATTGTGAATTTGAAGCACGAATAGCAACTCCCAATCCTTTCGTAAACACTGTAGTTGATGGATTTGTAACTGCAGAATAACCATTATTAGCTGTAGAATAATTATAGAAACGATTCACTAATGTGTTTGGGGAAAATTGCAGTAAAGTTTGACTTCCGGTAACTGGAGAAGACCATAGTGTATGATCCAAACGAACTATTGGTGCCGAATCACGTTTCACAGTTATAACGCCTATATTGGCAACATTATTCGTCTGAATTAAGTTGGCATTGTTTTCCACTGTCATTGTTCCATTATTATGTATGAAATCTTTTACCGTTAAATCAATCCCTGAAGGAACTGTTAAACTAGCTCCTGTATTAATTGTCAACGAATTAATAGTAATATCAGTTGCAATAACTGGTTGGTTAATCGATGATGCAATAACTACATCCGTTTGAGATGTTGGTGTAATTCCTGTTGACCAGTTGCCTGAATTTGCCCATACTGAAGATACTGTTCCCGTCCAATATGAAATTGCAACAGTTGTAAATGTAATGTCATTTCCATAAACAGTACCAGCGCTATTAGTAGCAAACGCTCTGGTGTGATAAGTTGTTGCGTCTGTTAATCCAGATAAAGCTGTTACAAAAATACCTGTAGTAGTACTTCCATCAACAACAACTGAATTTGCTAAAGTTGGATTAGAGGCAGTGCCGTATACAATTCCGCGAGCAGTAATTGTGTTTCCTCCTGTATTTGTTAAATTACCCCCAGTAGAAGCAGTAAAAACTCTAATTGCTGTAGCTGCTGTAGTTGTAATTGTTGCTAAACCAGCTAGTGTTGTAAAAGAATGTTGTGTACCGTAAACTGGGGTTGCACCGTCAGTGGCATACAAAGTATAATAATATGTTGTGTTCGATTGAAGTTGACCATTAGCAATTACGGCAGTGAAATTTGCTCCTCCAGTACCTGCAACTAAAGTTCCCGTACCATTTGCAAATCCATCTGTTGCGCTGTAATATAATCCATATCCTGTAACTGGCAAACACCCTTCGGAATAAAATCCAGTTATAGATGCACCAGTACTTGTAGGTGTTGCTATACTTGTTGGCGTTGTAGTTGACGTAGCAATTCCTACTCCTGTAATGGCTACATTTATGCTACTTGCCTCTCCCCCACTAATAAGACTATTTCCGCTATACGACTGAATTGCAGTTGGAGTAAATTGCACCCAAATTTGCTGTGTGAATGAAGAAGTAACTGGTGTAAATATCAATGAAGATAGGAATTCTGTTCCTTCAAGTGAGAATGTAAATCCAGGTACATTACCAATTGTTATCGCTCCAGTATTAACTCCAGAAATTGTAAATGTATTGGCTACAGAAGTTGTATTGATACATTGATTAGCAAATGCAGCCAATGATGTTGCAGACAAACTTGAATTGTATTCTCCGATAACGAAATCTCCAAATGCAGAAAGTCCTGTTACCGTTGTGCTAGTAGTGGCTGCTGAAGACACTGTAGGATAAGTCCAAGTAGCACCGTCATAATTTCCAATAACATAATTTGTTGGAGTTCCAGAAGTATCTCCACTAACAAAATTAAATGTAGCATTGCAAGTTGTGAATACCAATCCGGTATTTGTTACTGTAAAATAGGGCGATACTATTTTAGCAGAATTAATTATAGAAGTCCCTAAATTAGGATGTGTTCCTGTTCCTGAAGTTCCATTCATAGTAATACTTCCCGCAGTAGCAATACTTGCGAAATTTAATATAACAGGTCTGTAGGTTGAAGCACTTCCAATTTCAAATATAACTGATGTTGCTGAAGTTGGAATGTTTATTTTTAAACTACCTGCAACATGACCACTTGTTCTAACTATTGAAGCTGTAACAGCAAGTGTTACCGTGTTACTTCCAGTAACTAAATTACCTGAGGTCAATGTTAATGTACCATTTACAGTAATCGAAGAAGTTCCATTAACGGTAAGACTATTGGAATTATTAACGGTAAGATTATTAATACCTGTAGCTGCATTAATATCCGTTCCAAAAGCAGAACCCATATTTGATGCAATTGTACCATCTGCTTTAGTAAAGTTGTAATTCACGTTGTCTTCAAATAACCTTGTACCTGATACTCTAATATTTCCAGAAGTAGTACTTCCACTGACAATACCACCACTATTTGTTATAACAATTGTACTTCCTGTTGAGGCAGTAAAGCCACCCGTACCACTCAAACTGAACGTTGCAGTACTTATGCCACTACCAAAAAGTAATTTTCCTGTTCCTGTTACAATTAAGGTTCCAGGAGTATTAACTGTTTTATTAGCGTCTAATGTTACCCCTGCAGCATTTGAAATCGTTACGGTTCCAGTTGTAGTTGTAAGTCCAGCTGTAGTTTGGGCAACACTACCGTTATAAGTATAATTTGCAGCTGGGTTTAACGAGATTGTGGTAGCGGTAATACTACCGCTTATTCCCATTGCATTTCCCGTTTTCATTGTTGCTCCTGATGCCAAACTAAAACCTCCTGATCCTGAAACAACTTTGGTTCCAAAATCTAGGGTTCCACCTGTGGCGACGTTAAATGTTTTACCACTATTTATTGAAAAATCGGTATCCATCGTTACTGTCTTTCCAGAAGGGATGCTAATCGAATTGCTTGAAAGAGGAGCTACTGTAGCAGCGGTATAACCTGTTCCATCAGCATATTCCCAGGTAGATGCATCAGAGAAATTACCATTTGCTTTAGCTCGAAAATCTGCAACAGTGGGATCTGCTAATGTTCTTATTGTAATAATATTGGAGTTTGATGAAGTCGAATTGGTTGCCAAAGCGCGAACTCTGTAATAATAATTAGTGTCCGGGGTTAAACCAGTTACAGCAGATGAAATAGTATTTAGACCGCTTGTTGCTATAGCCACGTAAGAAGCATCTGTTATTTTTAATTCATCTACTACCCAACGCTCGCTTGATGCATTGTTAACTAATGTAATTCTTACTTTTAAATTAGTAACAAGAGGCAATCCAGTAATAATAACAGAACTATATGCCGTAGTTGAAATACCTGCTGGTGGAGTAAAAACAACGGCGGTAGCATCGCCATCGTATGCAGTAGTAGCAGTCCCTGTAGCAGTAAAAGGCCAGTTTGAATTTCCATTTCCTCTTACGGTAGCTGTAGGATACCAGTTTGTTCCACCGTCAGGGCTGATATCGACAATCGCAGTATCCGATGATTCCATCCCTGTTCCTAAAGCATTACCAAAAGCACCTAATTTAAAACTCAATTGTGCACTTGAGGTAATGGTCGTATTAATATCAGAAGACGTAATTGTTGCTGTACCATTGGCTACACCAAAACCATAAGTACCCTGACTGAAATAAGGAGAACTAGCTGGCTCAGCTGCAATACCTGAATTACCTGAATAAAAAGCACCTGTTCCTGTTGCCGTAAACAAGGATTGGGCATTTTCAAAATTATCTTGGGCTATTGTTGCCGATGTTGGGAAAAGAATGTTGTTGCTATAATCTAATAAATAACTATTTGCACACGCTGCGAGACTAGTCCAGTTTGCAACAAATGAAGTCGTTGTAATACTGCTTGCACTAGTTGCTGTAGGCGCAGCTACTGAATTGGTCGCATTGGCACCGCTCAAGGGGGCGGTGGTTAAATAATTAGATAAAGAACCGCTACCATTGAAACTGTATATTTTAAAATTATAAGTAGTTGTATCGGGTAAAGAAGATAGAGAGAACGATGTTCCGCTACCTACATAAGCAACTGTTGCGTTTCCTAAAATAGCCCCAACACTATAAGCATTTGAAGAAACAGGATCTGTATTTGGTGCAGTTGCGCCATTAGTTTGCAGAACAATATAACTTTGAGGACTACTTGTTGCAGCTGACCAGTTTATTGTCATTGCGTTACACACAACAGCTGTAAAACTTAATGCAGTTGGCTGATTGCTCGGCAAGGTTGCCAAAGAAGCCGTTGTAGTAGCATCTGCCATTGGTGCACTCGTGGTATAATAATTATAAGTGGCAGCATTACTTCCATTCCAAGTAAATGGAATGATAACATAATTGTATCGTGTCAATCCACTTAGACTGGATGAGGATGCCGAGGTTACTGAACTTGAAATGGTGGAACTAACAATCGTTGTTCCGGATCCAGCAACGGGTGTTTGTCCGTTTGAATTACTCAATGAGGGAACCGTTGGATAATTCGCTCTCAGTAAAACATATCCCGTAGTTGTTGCTCCTGACCCAGGGAATGTGGCTGTAGCCCAAGATAAATTAATTTGTGCCCCAGAAAAAGTAGTGGCAACAAGTGAACTAGCCGCCGCAGTAGGAGGATTTGATAAAGTATAGAAACTCGATTCAGATGAGAACCCTGTAAAGGAAGCGTTACTTGCATATCCTGCAAAGAAATATTGTGTTTGAGCCGAAAGGCTTCTGCTCTGTGTGAAGCTGCTGATTCCTGTACCGCCTTCTGCCAGTGCATTATCGATAGCGGTTACTGGAGACGATGTTTTGTAAACAGATCCACGTGCCGAAATTGCCGCTGTTGAACCTGCTGAGCTCACCGTTGCGCCTAATACCGCACCATTATTTGTTATGGAACTAACCGTTGGATTGGTTAGTGTTGGAGCCGAAGCCGTTAAAGTAGTTGCCGTAATCACATTTGAATTAGAAGAATTCCCGTTAGAACCCACTGCACGAACCCTGTAATAGTATGGTGTATTGGCTGTTAAACCCGTAACCTGTTGACTTGTTCCTGCGATAGCTAACCCATTATAAGAAGGAAGAATTGAAAAAGAAGAGGCGTCTCCTGTTACTTTAAAATCATCAATTACCCAATATTCAGAAACTGCACTTGATTTCATTGCAATCTTTATTTTTAAAGTACTTACACTTGGCAATCCTGTGATTCTAACCGTGCTATAACCTGTACCATCTGAAATTCCTCCTGCACTAGTACTTGAAAAAGTTACCACGGTAGCATTGCCGTCATAAGGTGTAGTGGCTATCCCAGATTCTGCAAAAGACCAAACTGAATTTCCGGTAGCTGATCCATTTACCAATACCGTTGGGTAATAAGTAGTTCCACCATCAGGGCTTACAGATACGGTAACATCATCTGCGGCATCATTACCTCCAGTTGAAGCAGAAACAGAAATTGACGCCAGTTTAAAACTCATTTGTACATTAGAATATGCCAAGGTATTGATAGCAGAAGAGGTTAACTCAACAGGGGTTGATGCGCCAGATCCGTTTTCAGCAAAACCATAAGTACCTTCTGAATAATAAGGTGTGTTTAATGGTCTGTCGTTACTGTTTACTGTATTTCCTGACTTAAAATTAGAATTTGTACCGATTATACCGTTAGAGGTAAATAAGGCAAGGGAATTTTCAAAAGTATCTGCTGCGATGATTCCGTTCCCACTAAAAGAATTTGTGGTAGCTACATCTAGCAAATAACTGTTGGCACAGGATGTAACGGCATCCCAATTTGCCGTAAAGGCATTGGAGTAAATTGAGCTCGCTGTTGTTGCGTTTGGTGCTGCAGCCGTTGTGGTAGCTTGACTACCACTTAAAGGTGAAGTTGTTAAATAAGAGGTCGAGGCAGCTGTGCCATTGTAACTGTATATTTTAAAGTTATAGTTAGTATTATCCGCTAATCCTGAACGAGCCACTGAATTGCTAATACCCACATAAGCCACAGTGGCGTTACCTAAAGTAGCACCTGGCATGTAAGTTGTTCCATTGATAGGATTTGTATCTGGTGCCGTAGCTCCGCTAGTTTGTAAAACTACATAACCATCTGGAGTGGCAGTTGCAGCAGTCCAGTTTACGGTTAATGAATTACAACTCACGGTAGAATAGTTCAAACCCGTTGGTTGTAAAGTTGGGGTTGCCGACAATGTAGTTGTATTTGCTGTTGGCGCACTCGTGGTGTAATAATTATAAGTGTTTGCATTAATACCATCCCAAGCAAATGGAATGATGGCATAATTGTATCGCGTCAATCCGCTCAAACCTATTGACGAAGCTGATGTTGCTGCATCCGCAATAGTTGAACTGACAATCGTAGTTCCAGAGTCCGCAGCAGGTGCGGCAGCGTTGCCATTGCTTAATGTTGGAACTGTTGGATAAACAGCTCTCAGTAAAACGTACCCTTTTGTGGTAGCTCCCGATCCTGGGAAAGTGGCAGATGCCCAACTTAAGTTAATTTGTTCTCCTGATGCTGCCGTGGCGGCAAAAGAAGTCGCAGCTGCAGTAGGAGCAATGGATAAGGTACGGAAACTGCCTTCAGCACTTAAACCCGTAGAACCATTTGATGCATACCCTCTGTAAAAATATTGTGTTTGAGGACTTAAACCTGTTCTGCTATGACTAAAAGCACCTATAGCAGTACCTGTTTCAGATAATAGATTATTAAGAACAGTTACTGGAGAAACCGAACTCCAAACCGTACCACGGTCTGTAATAGCCGTACCACTGTCAGAATCTATAGTCGCTCCTAATACTGCACTAACTGCAGTAATTGAAGCAGCTGTTGGTGTTGACAACGTTGGAGCAGCACCTGCTGTGGTTGTTCCACTGGCAGTTGGCGCACTTGAAGTAAGGTAATTATAAGTGACTGCATTAGTTCCATCAAAAGTGTATGGTATCAATTTGAAATTATAGGTAGTGGATAAACTCAATCCTGATGTTACACTATATGCAGTTGCAGCAGAAGATACCGTAGCACTAACAATAGTTGTATTGGCATCTACCGTAGGGGCTGCTCCATTTGCACCTGTAAATACTGGTGAATTTGGACTGGTAGCCCTCAATAGCAAATATTGTTTTGCAGTTGCTCCTGAACTTGGAAAAGTAGCTGCGCTCCAGGCAACATCAACTTGTGTACTGGAAACCCCAGTTGCTGTCAATGACGATGCTTGTGCCGTTGGTGGACTTGACAAGGTTCGAAAACTGCTCTCAGTACTTAAACCAGCATAAGTGCTAGTAGAAGCGACGTTGGTAGCATAGCCTTTAAAATAATATAGCGTTTCTGGCGATAGTGAGGACCTGATATGCGTGTATAAGCCAGCCATAGTCCCTCCCTCTGCCAAAAGATTGTCCGAAAAGGCAACTCCGGTAGCCGTTTTGTATAATGTACCCCGTGTTAAGGCAGCCGGAGAACCAGCAGTTGCGGTAGCTCCCAAAACAGCCGATGTTGCAGTAATAGAAGCTACAGTGGGTAACGTTACTGTAGGATTGGTAGAGGCAACGGTACAAGAAAAGTTGTCGAACGAAAAAGTACTCCCAGTAGAGGAACCCGAACCGTGATTGAACAAAAATCCAAAAGAAGACATTGCTGTATTTGTATATGTACTTTCTACAGAAGTGCCTACTGAAGTCATTCCTGAAGTACTTGTACTTGGAGAAGATGAACCTGCTCCATCATTTCTTAATGACATTGCCCAAGTATTGGTTGAAGGTGTATAAACTACTTTTATAGCTGCCCAATTACTTTTAGTACCATCAACAAAAAATTCTGCAGTTGGAACAATTAGAGGCACCCTTGTACCAGCTTGAAGACCATTAGTAAATCTAACCAACTTGACGGTTGTGCACACACCAATAGTTAAAGCCACACCAGATGCTGAAGCTGTAGCTGAAGCCGATAATGTTAATGTTGTTCCGATAATAGAAGAAACGGTAGTAAGAGCAGGTATTCCAGATCCAGTGATAAATTGACCTACAACAATATTTGAATTAATAGGTGAATCAACTAAAGTTACTGTTGGACTACCACTAGTAGTAGTACCTGATGCAATTGATGTGAATGTTAAAGTTCTACTACTATTTCCAGTTGTAACAGGCGTAGATAGCACTAAATTAACACCGCTAATTGACGACACTGTACTATTTGATCCTAAATTAGTTCCTGTAACGGTCTGCCCAACTACTATTCCTGTGTTTGGAGCAGTTAATGTAACTGCTGTACTACCTGTTGTTGTAACACCAACCGCTGTATTTCCTTTTTCAAAAATCACAGCATACCCATTACCTGTATTTAAATTACTTGTAGTACCCACCAATACGGTGCCCCCCGCGTAATTACTTGGCGAGAATCCTGATAAAGGAAAGGTAGACCTATTGGTTTTCATGTGAAAAAACCAAGTCACATCACCTGGATTCGATGCCAAAGTACTATTAAACGGACTACTTAAACTACTTAAAGCACCAGAAAGATAAGTAATACCATCTGATTGATATTTAGTGGAAATTCCAAAATTTAATGGACTTGCAGTTGCACTTACAGTTGCATTTGCAGACAAAGTAAGAGTATAAGGAGTCGAAGAACCTGAAATAGCAGTTACAGTAGTACCAACTGGAATTCCAGTACCCGAAACGTATATTCCAACGGTTATACCTGTATTAGATACAACAGCCGTGACCGTAGGTGATCCACTAGTAATTGTTCCTGTAGTTGAATTGGAACTATCACCCGACAAAATTTGTAAGGCGGCATCACTTCCAGTTGTACTATTTGACCTAGAAATAGCACCAGAACCTACACCAGTAGAGGACGTAGCAGAAGTATAAGTAACCGTTGGTGTTGATGTAATGCCTGTGAAAGGACTTGCAGCAGCAGTTCCAAACGCATCACTAAAAACTGTTGTTGTGGTTTGTCCCCATCCAAAATTTGCAAATAGTAAAATAAAACACAAACTATAAAAGAAGTGCAATATTAAATTCTGAGATTTCTGAGTTGTAGGTAATGTGTTCATGACAGTTTTGATTTTAATTTATTTATTTATAAATTATAGTATTGATTTACGAAGACTTTGCTATATAATTGACACAATAGATGAGGATTAATTATCATATATTTTATATGATGCTATTAATAAAATTCATAAAACTATTTTCACTATTAGAGAATTCATTAGTATTAGTGCCTCATTAATAAAAAATCGAAAATCAATTCTATTATTAATCGTGTTCGATAACGGCACATCTTTGCAAATAAAACATTATTCCTAAATATTAAAATCCTAAAAAGGAATAAAATAGTACAATTGCCTATGCGTTATTTAATACAATCCACTTTGATTATAATAGTTGTGGGTGCTAATGTAAAAACGGCAACAAATAAATTGAAAACGAGTCTCAACTTAAAATAGAAAAAGTGCATTGAATCGAACTATTAAAATTTTAATGTCAATAAATTATAATTTAACTCGGAAAAAATTATAGGTAAATTAGCATTGAAAAATATTAGAATCAATTATACAATAGAACGTTACGGTTTTATAATTGGCATTTATGAATTGTCAAATTTATAAATGGTATATTTGCAAAAATTATAGAATATTATGAATAACAAGGAAGGCAATAATAAAAAAAGCGGCGGTAGGGCGAACAGTTCAAGACCAAGCTCAAATAAGCCAAAACCTGCGATGCAAAAACGGGCACAAGGACCTAAAAAAGTAAAAATAAATACTAAAGTTGCAGAAGTTGCGTCGGATAAAGTGGAGAAAAAACCGAATCAAGCGCCTAAAAGACCGAAAGTAAAAGACGAAATTCGATTGAATAAATACATTGCAAATTCGGGTGCTTGCTCTCGTCGTGATGCCGATATTTACATACAATCTGGGAATGTGAAAGTGAATGGAATTCCTGTTATTGAGATGGGATACATGGTAAAACCTGGCGATGTAGTGAATTTTGACGGGAATGTTTTGACTCCTGAAAAGAAAGAATATATCTTGTTGAACAAGCCAAAAAACTTTACAACAGCATTGGACGAAGGTCAAGAATACCGTAATGTTTTGGAATTAGTGAAAGGTTCTACGACTTCAAAAATTGGAGCTGTGGGAAGAATGGATAAAAATACGACGGGTTTATTGTTGTTTACGAATGACACGGATATGATTCGTAAATTTACGTTGCCAACAAACAAATCATCAAAAATATACCAAGTTTCTTTGGATAAAAACTTGAAATTTGAGGATTTAGAAAAAATCAATAAAGGATTGGTTTTGGACGGTCACCGAGTTTTTGTAGAAGATGTAAGTTACATTGAAGGGGAATCGAAAAGTGAAATCGGATTGAAATTGCGTTCTTCAAATGTGAAAGTGGTTCGTTCAATTTTTGAGCATTTCAGTTACGATGTTTTGAGAATTGACAGAGTTGCCTTTGCAGGTTTAACAAAGAAAAATTTACCTCGTGGAAATTGGAGAATGTTGACAGAACAAGAAATTATCAACTTGAAAAACTCATAAATAAGTCGAAAGTTTTAATGTCGTAAAGTCAAAAGTCTCAAAAAATAATGACCCCAGAAAATTTACAATCTATCGCTTTTAAATGGTTTGATGCTTTCAACAATCACAATTTGGAGCAACTTTTATCTTTATATGATGACGATGCGGAACATTACAGTCCAAAATTGAAAATACACAAACCAGAAACCAACGGTTTGGTAGTTGGAAAACAGGCGATGCGAGAATGGTGGCAAGATGCGTTTGCCCGTTTGCCGAGTTTGAACTACAAAGTGACTTCGCTTACCGCAAATGGCGATCGGGTTTTCATGGAATATATTCGTTCTGTTGCTGGCGAAGAAAACATGCTCGTGGCAGAAGTGCTAATTGTGCGAGACGGCAAAATCATTGCTTCTCGGGTGTATCACGGGTAGGTTTATTCGTGAAGAAAAGTTTAATCGTTGATGCGGTTAATCGGTTAATCGGGTAGAAAAGGTTAATCGTTTAATCTAAATTTATTTCAGGTTTTATTTAATTGACCCTCACCTGACAGGTTTCCAAAACCTGGAATTGGAGAATAATTTTCATTTGGGCGTGCCCTCGTTTTGAACGTCATTGCAAAATTTGAAGCAATCACTAAACTCGGTAGGGTGTTCCGCTGCAAGTCCTCGCCAAGTTCCGCTTTCGCTACACTTGCCTGTGGGCTTTACGCTTCACCCCCTCACGCAAAACAGACAACTAAGATTGTTAGATTTTAGACTTCTTAGATTCCTTAGATTTCCGCAAAATAATTATCCGTTATTATATTCCCGATCAGTCACCCTTCCCTTTGGATTGCTTCGTTCCTCGCAAAAACAGGCTAGGGATAGGAAAAACCGATTAAAACTGTCATTGCGAGGCACGAAGGAATCTCAGGATAATTATTTTCTTGTCTTTGTGGGGATATATAGTCGAAGGGTCTGGACTAAAGCCCATTGGCACTATATGTCCCATCCCTACTGCCAATGGACTGAAGTCCATAGCAACTATATGTCCCATCCCTACGGGATTCGCACGTGTTAGCATCCCACGCTTATCTCTATCAATGGACTAAAGCCCATTGTTACCATAATATGCCATCCCTACGGGACTCTCTCACTCCACGTAAAAGAGCCATCGGCTCGGCGCATATAGTAACCCAATGCTTTAGCTTTGTGGATACCCTACTGCTAACATCACAACATGTGCAAGAACCAGCGGTTCGACCCATATAGTACCCCATTGCTTTAGCTTTGGCATAACTCATCCTTACATCAAAAGATTGCCACACTCTGTTGCTCTTCTTTTATTGTGAGGAACGTGGCAATCGCAATGACAGCATTTCGTAAAGCAATCCCGACTTTTAAGAAGGTTTAATTTTTAATGAATACTTAGAAGATTTGGGGGTTACCTATCCATTTTTTAAATGTGATTTTCTATGATTATTGGCGGCATAATATTCTGATTTAAATTTATTTAAATGATTTCAGTCACAAATGGTTGAGCACGAGTTGGAATATTTTTTGAACTTGAATAATACCCATATTTCTTCCAACAATCTAATTTTCCATAGTGTGAAATTGTATTATCATACACAAAATCATGATTGTATTGAAAAATTCTCCCATTTATAAAATTAACAGTAATTATAAAGCCAATACCATACCAATTTTGAGATATTTTAAAACAAGTGGATTCTTTTTTAACTTCATTACTATTAGTTTTTGATGAAGTTGTAGTTATTTTTTTTTGGTTTTTGGTTTTAATATTATCCATTTTCTTAGTTTTGGAACCATGATTATTTTTTTTCGAATAATCAATTTTAATATCTTTTGGTTCTTCAATAGGTATAATAAAATCTTGACTTTCAATAAAAGTTTTAAAATAGGTTTTATTTGCATTAGTATAAAAATGATTGTAAAGCCACCAAATAATATACTCAATACATTCTTTGTTTTCACCATAATCAAAAGGCATTGAATACTTTCTTGGCGAGAAAAAAGGAAAATGATTCAAAGGACTTAACAAGCGTAAACTTCTTCTTTTTAAATCGTTTTTATGGGCTATTTTCCCTGCTAAAGGAGAACATTGAAAAATATGACAATGTTTCCAGCCCTTTGCTGAAAAATCTTGGTGCTTTCTTCCTTTAGTTTGCCATATATTACCTTTTTTTTCCTCTTGTTTTAAAGCAAATGCAATAGGAAATCGTTGGTTTTTAATTAAATTAGGAAAATCTAATTCGGATTGATAATAGGTTTCCATAAAAACCCAAAGTGCAGGTTCGTTATCCGAAACAGTAAATTTATGTTTTTCAAATGAATAGATACTTCCCCTATTACTGTGGTTTTTGAATTTTCTTAATACAAAAAAAGGTGATTCTCTATCAAGATATTCAACTAAATTAAGATGGTTCTTAATCATTATGTCTTGATTTGGAAGCAATTCAGAGATTTCTAAATCTAAAAATTCTTTCAAGGTGATACTTTTATTAATATTTGGACTCGGATATTTATTCATATATATTATTTAAAAGGTTAACTTAATTATAATTTTCAAGAAATCAACTTCTTCCAAAACCCAACTTTTTTTACTTTGTTGTTTTCAAATTTAGAATAAAAATCATTATTTACAAGTTCTCCATCTCTAATACCTAAACTAAATTTAGCTCTTGATTTTGACTCACTTGCAAACATTCGCCTGATATCTTGGTCATTTTTATCAAAAGACATTGTATTGTCAATACTTAATCTAAAAGCCATTCCTTCCACATCATGATCTGCACCAATATAGGTAAATGTCCAATTTTGTTGTTTCAAATCATTTACTAAATTTTTAATTACTGAACGAGTATATTCTTTAGAAGCATTTTCTTCACCATCTGTGAGAATAGTAACTAAAACGCTGTAATTTTCTTTTCCTTCCAAATACTGTTTTAATTTTGAAATACTAAAACCCATTGCATCGTACAATGGTGTCATTGAGGCAGGACTATAAGTGCTGTCATTAATTGAATCCAGTTTATTCACTGGTTGAACAAAATGTAGTATTTTATTATCTAAATCATTGAATGAAACCATCGAAATTATATGTTCCTGTTCTGGAAATTGCTTTTCAATTCCTTTAATTGATTGAACCAATTCGTTAAACCCATTAATAATTAGCGATTTAATAGAACTCATCGAACCGCTTTCATCTAATATAATCAAATTGTGAACCTGGTGTTTGTTTTGCATTTTTATTTTATTTTAGAATAAATTAAAGTTCCTGTCCAATCGCCCGTAACTTCACATTTAAGTGTCTTATTATCTATTAATGTGAAATAGTTCTTTGTAGTATAGTTTGCGACTGGTAAAGTTATTTTAACATAAATAGATTCTTCATTAATTCTAAAATCTCTCAGAATAAATGGCTCACCAATAGTTCCCGAAATTTCCTGTACTTGCAGCTCTCCATTTACGTCTTTCCAAAAAAACAATTGTCCAGCTGTTTTGTCTGGCATCCAGTATCCTATTAATTCATCGGTGTTAATACTTTGTTGACTGAAAACAATTGTTGAAGTTCCAAGAACGCATACTAAAACTAAAAATAAATTTTTCATAAGTTTAAAATTAAGTTAATAAAAGAAGTGTTAATTATATAAAAAAATGAGCGGCATTGATTAGTTTTAATGTGAAAATTGATATTTATAATCAATTTTTTATTTGACTTTACTATAGACAATAGTTACATTTCCATCTCCAGTAACAAGACATTGTAAAGTCTTTTTATCCTTGAAAGTAAATGTATTTTCAGTAACCCAATTATTTTCAACAAATATTGTTCTTGTAAAAATATAATCTTTTTCAACTCTTAATGTAATTAAATCAATTGGTTGTCCCGTTGATTCACATATTTCTTGCATTTGTAATCTGCCAAATGAGTCTTTCCAAAAGAATAATTGTGAGGATTCTTGATCTGGTTTCCAATACCCAATTAAATCATCGGTATTAATTTTATCTTGACAATAAGTAGAC
Organism: Bacteroidota bacterium; assembly: GCA_947466955.1. Lineage (GTDB taxonomy): Bacteria > Bacteroidota > Bacteroidia > Flavobacteriales > Flavobacteriaceae > Flavobacterium. Next base: position 5,331 of record CANIFM010000022.1, on the reverse strand, counting down.
GTTGATAGCCCAAAAACGAATATAAGTAATAAAAACAAGTTTTTCATAAGTTCAAAAATTAGGTTAATAAAAGAAATATTAATTATTTTATTTTAGTATAAGTCACAGTACCGTCAATCGGGCCTTTTATACTGCATTTTAAAGTGTTTTTATCAATAAACGTGAAAGTACTTTCTGTATTCCAGTTTTTTTCTTCAAAAACTGATTTCACCACTAATTCTTCATTAATTAACTTCATTGATAAAAGAGTCAATAATTCACCACTAACGGTACTGAACTCAACCATTTGCAAGTTACTATTAACATCTCTCCAAATAACTAATTGGGTTGCATGTTGGTCTGGTTCCCAATAACCTATTAAATCATCTGTAATAAGTTTTTCTTGACAATAAACAGTAGGTGATACTCCAAGTAAGCATACGAAAACTAGAAATAAATTTTTCATAAGTTCAAAAATTAGGTTAATAAAAAATTAAAATAACACTTTCATAACATCTTCATAGGTATTCACTTTTTCTTTATGGGTGTGCATACGAACTTTTTGTTTTGACGTTGATTTTCTTAGGGCAACAAAATCTGCATTTTTTATAAAAGCAATTTTATTGTCATTTGTTAATCCCCATAGTAAATTATTACTACTCGGATTATATTTTACATTAGCTGAATATCTAAAAAATGCGTTCGTGTTTTTTTCAACTAAGACTACATTATGTAATACTATCGTCTTTCCATTTTCATCCACATAAATTGGATTGATTTCACCTCCAGATGGATAACTTTTAGGATAATCACAATTAACAAATCCAAAATTATTGATGGCTAAGGTTCTTAATATTTTTTCTTCTTCATTAATATGTAGGTTTCTTTCATTCAAAATCTTTGCATACTTATTTTGATATGTTTTCATTGCGTAGTTATAATCTTTACCAGCCTCAAATGCTAAATAACATAAACATTTATTTTCTTTTCTGAATGAGCCATATTTTATGATTGAGGTTACTTCAAAAATTCCATTTTCAAGTGGCTTAACAATCATTTCTGTAGCGTCTGATATATTGCATTTTGATATATTAATTGGTTCAAATAATACGTCTTTATAACCCTCAATTTCGGGAAACATTTTGGTATCATCTGCTATTTTAAAAGCATTTTCAGTTGCAATTATTGGCATTGGAGGAACAGTTGGAAATATTTTATTTTTATTAAAAACACTTATAGAATCTTTCCCTTTTTCAATCCACTTACCAGTCGTTTTATCCAAATCATATAAATTAAAATCTTTTGATTTAGTCCAACTTTTGATATCAACTTTAATTTTACTAGAATGGTTTACAAACAATTCATCTTTATTTTGCTTTGCGGTCAACTCAACCATTCCTCCAGATTCTAATACTTTGTCAATACCATTATCATTATAGTTCATAGGTATTCCTGCTAAATAAAAATCAAGTGGGTTGTAAAATTCCCTGAAAGAAAGTTGAACCTTATCATTGATTATGTTTCCTTCTTTATCCAAAAAGGCATCTGCAGGAACATTTATTTTGGCTCCGTATTTTGAATACAACACATTTGTTTTGGTTGGGTCTATTTCAAATTTTTGATATGGAATGTCCAACAAAGGAAGTGGAGGATTGGTAAGTAGGAAATTGTTATTTGAAACTTCTGGCTTTGTAGCTTTTTTTGGCCTATTGCAAGAGCAATTTCTAACACTTAAAAGTGCAATGATTACTACACCGACAACAACGATAATTTTGGTTCTGTTTTTCATAATTAAAAAATTAGTTAGTAAAAAAGTTAATTGTTATTATATTATCTGTTGAGAATTGCTGGAACTCCGGAAGGTTTTGAGAAAAACTCTTTTTTTATGCAAAAAACGAAATTTAATAATACGATAAAATAGAATTTATAATTATAAATTTGATTATTTAATTATAATAACTAATTTTTATAAAATTTGTTATAATTTTTTAACTATAAAAACTATTATTTAATAAATATTACAATAGTGTCATAAAATTGCGAGTTTAGCAATTTTTATATTAAATTTCTTACAGAATAAGTAATATATTATGCGCTAAATAATTTAAATTATCAATTTTTGAGGTTTAATCATAGCGTTTTTAAAACGATTTTTAAATTCTTAAATTGGTTTTTGTAAGAAATGTATTTAAGATTAACGATAGTAATTAAATAAAATTGTTTCTAAAAAATTCCTTTCTAAAAAACAGATTTCATTTCCCAATTATTTATATCTTTCCAACGTTTTTAATTTACCTTATTTATGAAAAAATTAGTGGTTTTATTTGTTGCAATTTCAATAGCAACACTTTTAGTGAATTGCAAATCGGAAGAAAAAGCAGTTAATTTTTCGGAATTGACGAAAAGCTATTTTGACGGAAAAAATGAATTAAGTCCTTTGGAAGCAACGCTTAACGGTCAAAATGAATACAACGACCAATTGCAATTGGAAATGACCGACAGTTATCGAACCAAGCAAAAGGCGTTTTTTGACAAATATGAAACGGAATTATCAAAAGTGGATGAAACAAAACTCAATTCTGAAGAAAAAATCAGCTACGAAATCATAAAATGGGAAGTAAGCATTGGAAAAGATTTGCTAAAACAACCAGCAAACTTAATGCCTGTGCATCAGTTTTGGGGAACGCATTTAACGATGGGGCAATATGCTGGCGGAACTGCGGCGCAACCTTTTAAAACAGAAAAAGACTATCGAAATTTCTTAAAAAGAATGGATTTATATGCCGTTTGGATGGATTCAGCGATGGTTTATATGAAAAAAGGAATGGCAAAAGGAATTGTTTTGCCAAAGGCGTTAACGATAAAAGTGATTCCAGAATTTCAAGATATGATTACTGCTAAAGTAGAAGACAATCTTTTTTATACTACTATAAAAACAATGCCAACGACTTTTTCGGAAGCTGTAAAAAAGGATTTAACCGATAAATATACGGCTGCAATTAATGATAAATTGACACCACGATTTAATAAAATGGCACAATTTTTAAAAGAAGAATACTTGCCAGCGTCAAGAGCTACAAGCGGAATTGGAAGTTTGCCATTTGGTAAAGAGTTATACGGTGCTTATGTAAAACAATGGACAACAACCGAAATGACACCCGATGAAATTCATACTTTAGGCTTGAAGGAAGTGGCTCGTTTGAAACTAGAAATGGAAAAAGTTAAAACGGAAGTAGGATTCAATGGAACTTTATTTGCCTTTTTTGAAGAAGTTCGAAACAAAAAAGAATTGAAGCCTTTCAAAAAACCAGAAGAGGTTTTGGCTAATTTTGAAAGTATTTATGCCCGAATAAAACCAAATGTTGACAAGCTGTTTTCGTTACAACCAAAAACTAAATTTGAAATCCGAAGAACAGAAGCTTTCAGAGAAAAATCGGGAAGTGCGGAATACATTCAAGGTGCTGCCGACGGTTCTCGCCCAGGTGTTTTTTATGTTCCAATTCCAGATATTGCCAATTATAATCTTTATGGTGACGAAGATTTGTTTTTGCACGAAGCAATTCCAGGGCATCATTTTCAAGTTTCTTTGCAACAAGAAAACCAACAATTGCCTGATTTTAGGAAGTTCAATTGGTTTGGTGCTTATGGCGAAGGTTGGGCTTTATATACCGAAAGTTTAGGATCAGAATTGGGATTATACAAAGATCCGTATCAATATTTCGGAATGTTAGGCAACGAAATGCACCGTGCCATCCGATTGGTGGTTGATACAGGAATGCATACAAAAGGCTGGACAAGAGAACAAGCAATTCAGTATTCATTAGACAATGAAGCCGAAAGTGAAGCGAGTATAATTTCGGAAATTGAGCGTTATATGGCAATTCCAGGACAAGCATTGTCGTATAAAATCGGGCAATTAAAAATTATTGAATTGCGCAAGAAAGCGGAAGCTAAAATGGGTTCTAAATTTGATATCAAGAAATTTCACGAAAAAGTATTGGAATCTGGCGTTTTGCCATTGGCATTATTAGAAAAGAAAATCAACGGTTGGATTGCTGGGAAATAGGACTACATTTTTAAGTAAAAATCCTTAGTTAAAGCAATATATTCTGCTGTATATTGATGTCTTGATATTTCAATTACCAATTCATCTGCCAACAAAACAGGTAGTTCATATTTTCTAAAAGCCAATAAGCTTCTTTTTATTTCAGCTGTTGGCGTTCCTTTGACACGGGTAATTTTTATTGGAAATAAGTCATATTCATTGGCTAATGCAATAAATTTTTCTTCTTCTTTAAATGGAATAATTACAGAGAAAATGCCTGTTTCTGAAAGCAATAAAGCAGCTGCTTCAATCAAATCCTCGAAAGGCATTGCCTCTTGAAATCGTGCTAAATCACGTTGTTCATTTTCAGATCGGAAATCATCAGTGTAAAACGGGGGATTGGAAATGATTAAATCGTACTCATCTTCTGGCTCTTCTACAAATTCATCCAAACCTGCGTGAAAGCAAAATAATCGATCGCTCCACGGAGAATTTTCAAAATTATCTACCGCTTGTTCATACGCATTTTCATCAATTTCTAAAGCGTCAATTTGTTGGGCATTACTTCTTTGCGCAAGCATTAGGGCAATAATTCCAGTTCCAGTACCAATGTCTAATATAGCATTTGGATGATTTTCTATAGGTGTCCAAGCCCCTAACAAAACACCATCTGTGCCAATTTTCATAGCGCATTGATCTTGGTTTACGGTAAATTGTTTGAATTGAAATAGTGACATTGTGATTTCAGATTTCAGATTTCAGAATTTATCGATTAACCGAATAAACAAATAACCGAATAAACAAATAACCGAATAAACATTTTAAAGATACATTTCAACCAAACCTTCCGGTAAATCCATCAAAACTTTTTTGTTTTCTCTGTCAATTTTAAGAATAAAATGATCCACCATTGGGATTAACATTTCTACATCGTCATTGAGAACTTCAAAAAGTGGTTGAGCAGTTGTATCATTTACAGAAACGATTTTTCCAATAATTCCGTGGTGTTTGTCTTCGATTTCAAATCCGATAACTTCGTGAAAGTAGAATTTATTGCCTGTGAGTTTTGGCAACATTTTTAAAGGAAGATAAATTGCATTACCAACTATCGCATCTGCATCTTCCTCGGAATTCATATCTTCAAATCGAATTCTAAGGAAATCGTTTTTATGAAGGGAACTACTTTCAATAAAAAAAGGAACCAAGTGTTTGTTGCATTCAACAAACACTGATTCCAAGTTTTCGTATAACTCTGGTTCGTCCGTATCTAAATAGGCAAGAACTTCCCCTTTGAAACTAAATTTTTT
>CANIFM010000021.1 GCA_947466955.1 Bacteroidota bacterium | reverse complement strand
GTAAAAGTGGTTGCTAAGATTATCCAAGGTGTAAATAAAAATATTTTGAAAAAGTAATCATACTATAGTCCATATTCTTTCTGGGTTTTATGTTTTATTGAGACTTCAATAATAAAAAACACCGTAAAAAATAGTCCAAAACACCGTAAAATCATATTGTAATAAACCGCTAAAATTGTAAAATTAAATTACAAATATAATTTTACAATGAAACAATACTACTTACACAACGGTCAAGATTACGAAGGTCCTTTTAACAAAGAAGAGCTAAAGTTAAAAAAAATCACAAACAACACCAATATTTGGTCAGAAGACATGGTCAATTGGAAAAAAGCAGGGGAGATTAATGAATTAAAAAATAGTATAACGACAATTCCACCTCTTTTAAAAAACACGCCGCCTAAATTTGAAAAACCTAAAAGTTCTTTTCTAAAATATTTCATAATTAGTACTGTCATTATAATACTCATGACCATTTTTGGCTATGCAATTACAGATAATTATCAAACAAATTCAGCTGAGGTCGAAGCAAATAACGATGAAATTATAAACAGAGAAATTCGCAACAACATCAATAATTGGGTTACTACAAAAACAAATCAATATAGCGTTGATAGCTGGGGAGGAATAAGCAATCTTGATATTACTGTAAATAATGATACCGATTTCACATTAAACAGTACAACAGTTGCCGTAGAATATATAAAGCAAAATGGGGGGACATACAAAACAGAATACGTAACCTTCAACGACATTCCACCACATCAAAATAAAACACTCTCAGCGCCAGATAGCAATCGAGGGATATCAATAAAAATAAAAACTATAAAAATTAATTCCAACGAACTAGAACTTTGCTACAATCAAGAAATTACACCAACAGTTGGAGACCCAGACCCTTATAAATGCAAATAATTAATAGTTAAAAAACACAAAATGAAAACAAAAATTTTAATCGCAATAATAGTAACAATCACAGCAATTGGTGCCACAACCTACTACACCGCTGGCAGAAAACGTACTGGCTCAAAAGACTGCAACGCCTGCAAAAATTGTAAATACTGTAAATTCTGCGCTAAAAATGGCGGAACTTGTGGGGTTTGCAAATAATAAACACCGTAAAAAATAGTCCAAAACACCGTAATAGCAAACGAAATGAATTCATTAAAATTGGTGATAAAAACCAACGATATGCAAAATCAATTCAAATCCATTAGCACAGAACTCGACACCGAACTAAATTTTATGTCACTCGAAATAGACGATCCTATCAAGCTTTCAGAAGAAGCAATAGAGCACATTTCCAATACCTTAAACAATATTAAAATACAAGTAATAGAAACTTCTTTTCAGTTGCCCGAGCATGAAATAGAATTCTTTAAAAACAGCAAGCCCAAAATCCTATCCAAATTAATTTACTACAATTCTATTTATAAAATTGAAACCAAAAAACCACATGGAGGCGAAAAAATAATTCGCACCTACCTCAACTACGAACTCAATAATCTAAAAATATTTTTCGACAACAACCTTGAATTCTACAGATACCATAGAACACAGAGTACCTATCTCGATAGCAAATACTTTATCCGGGGAAAACACGATATCAAACTAAACATTGGCACAAATTATTTTGATGCCGACCATCGTTTTACAACATCCCACGACAATACAATAGCGCAAATTATGGCAAATGATTTAATCCAAGTCTACTTAGAGGACGAACTTACCAAGTTAGAAAGGACACCCATAAAAGATAAAATCCAAATAAACCCAAAAGCAATACAAACGTGGACAGGTTCCAAAGTAGCACTAATAGAACTACTTTATGCCTTACATGCCGAGGGCACATTCAATTATGGAACCTCCGACCTAAAAGACGTAGTAGAATTCTTTGAACAAACATTAAAAATCGACCTAGGACAATACCACAGAGCCTACCTAGAAATTAGAATCCGTAAAACAAACCGCACCAAATTCCTAAACACCCTAAAAGAAACACTAACCAAAAGAATGGACAATTCAGACGAGTAAAAAAAAACACCGTAAAAAAAACACCAAAACACCGTAATACAGTTCAAAAAAAAATTGCAAAATTGCAAAGGAATAAAAAGTATAAATTATGGCATTATTTAATAAGACTGATATGCAGTTTGAAAACTATCAGTGGACAGCATATCCAAATGACAACCCAGGTATAACTGGAAAACCAGACAGTACAAGATTTAATAGACATGAAGGATATGAGGTTTTATATTTAATAAACGCCTTAGCTGAATCATGGAAATTAAAACAAATTAATAGTTGTTTAAAAATTGAAAAAATGATTAGAGAGAAACTACCTTCAACTACAATTACACAAATTGATGTAAAAGAATGGATTAGAATTAACTGGATGAATAAATAAGAACTAAACTATTTTTCAAGTAACAACAAAAATAAACACAAAACCACCCTCATCCTTTGTCACCCTGACAACGGAAGGGTCACATAATCTAAAAGCAAAAACATGAAAAAAATCATCACAATCATTGCTATAGCATTATTATCATAAGCATCAATTTGACAAGGATAAAGATTAATAAATAATAAATCAAATAAAAATGAGTATTGTAAAAGGTTCAATGACGGTTCAATGTAACCAATGTGGTAAAATACATACAATTTCTGCCGAAGACACAGACTTTGAGAACAGCTATGGAGATGAAAGACAAATGGGAACAGAAAATGGTTTCACTTGGGAATACACCATAGATTGTGAATGTGGAAATGAAATAGAAATTATTTATGAAGTTTGGGAATATCCAGAAGGAGCATTCAATAATGACAACGTAACACTTAATGGTGGAACACTTATTGACAAGTTCGGGTATGACTTTTATGCTGAAGAAGAACCTGACGAACAATAAATGCCAGCTGTTGACAACACCTACATAATAATAAGACAATAAAAATGAAAATAAAGACAATAAAAATTAGGAATTTTAGGAGTTATAAAGACGAAGTAGAAATCGAATTTGGTGACTTAACAGCTTTTGTTGGAAAAAATGATATTGGAAAATCAACAGTATTAGAAGCATTAGACATCTTTTTCAATGATGGTAAAGGAGTTATTAAACTTGACAAGGACGATGTCAATAAACAGGCACTTGCAGAAGGAGATACCGAAACAGTTATTTCGGTTTGTTTTGAAGATTTGCCAACAAATATTGTAATTGACAGTACAAACCAAACAACACTTCAAGACGAATATCTTTTAAACTTAAACTATCAACTTGAAGTCATTAAAAAGTATTCAAATGGCGGTAAAGAGAAAATTTTTGTAAAGACAAATCATCCGACAAGTAATAATTGTAAAGACCTGTTACAAAAGAAAAATACTGATCTACAAAAAATTATAAGAGACAACACAATTACCTGTAGTAATCAGACAATAAATGCAGTAATGAGAACTGCTATTTGGCAACATTTTATTTCCGACTTGGAATTAGATGAAATCGAAATTGATGTTACAAAAGGAGATACAAAATCTATTTGGGATAAGCTCCAAACATATCTTCCTCTTTACTCTTTGTTTCAGTCTGACAGAAAAAATAGTGATGGAGACGATGAAGTTCAAGACCCTTTGAAAGAAGCGGTTAAACAGATTTTAAATGATGTAGCACTAAAGACAAAATTTGATGAAATAGCAACTGAAGTAAAAAGCAAATTACAAGATGTTGCTTCAAGAACTTTAGCAAAAATTCAGGAAATGAATCCTGAAATTGCAAGTAGCCTAAATCCTGTAATTCCAGCAACAGAAAGCTTGAAATGGGCAGATGTATTTAAAAATGTTTCTATTTCAGGAGACGAAAACATACCTATAAACAAAAGAGGAAGCGGTGTAAAAAGACTTATATTATTGAACTTTTTTAGAGCTGAAGCTGAAAGAAGAAAACTTGCTGAAAATATTCCAAGTATCATTTACTCAATAGAAGAACCTGAAACATCACAACACACTGATCATCAAAAAAAACTTATAAAAGCATTTTTAGAATTATCAAATACGCCAAACACTCAGGTAATTATTACTACTCATAGTCCTTCGTTGGTAAAAGAATTAGAGTTTCAGCATCTACGACTCGTTAAATCCGATGGTTTAACCAAAAATATTCAAAAGGTAATATCAAACCTGCTTCCGTATCCATCATTGAATGAAGTAAATTTTATTGCATTTTCAGAAATTACCGAAGAATACCATAACGAATTGTATGGCTTTATTGAATTAGAAGGAGAAATGACAAACTACAGAAATGGTAAAGCAAAAATAACTTACAATAAACTTAAAAAAGACGGTATTAATGTGGTAGTTGAAAACGTAGTATTGACAGATTACATAAGACATCAAATTCATCATCCAGAAAACACAAACAACACAAGATATACATTTCAACAACTAAAAGACTCTGTGGACTTGATGAGAAATTTTATACGAACTTTAACAACGTGAAATAGAAATCAGACAAACTCACACCGCTACCAAGCAATTTCTATCGCGTGGCAAAAAAACTAAAAACAATAACAAATAAATCCAAAACCAATGACAATTCAAGCAATCAAACCAGGTCCCAAACCAAAAAAAGAAGACGGCTCCGACGACCGACGACAAAGAGTAGATCCAGCAACAAAGCCAAAACATCCTACGCTAAAACCTCATATTCATAAGCCTAAAGATTAATTAAAAAGGGTAAACATTCCTCTCACATTTAGGAATGACCAAAAGACGAGGTGGTTATTTACATGCAAACAAAAAATTAAAACAGCAATAAATTATGAACAAATTCAATAAAAAAAGTGTAAGTAAAGAAAATTTATTCAATGGAGATGATGGTATTGAAATCAGTGTATTGCTAACTTTAATAGAAAACAGCAATTATTATAAAGACATCCTAGAGTATTTTAATATCAAGGCAAATGATAATTCTAAAATCAACATCAAAGGAGCTAAAACACTTTTCACGGTAATCAAAAAGCTTGATGAAAAGTATAGCAAACAGGACTTAGTGAGCAACCTCTCCGACATAAATTTTGATTACGAAAAAGGATTTGCAGTGCAATTTAACAATCTGACTACCAATCCATATTTGGCAAATCTTAAAATTAATTTCCTTAAAGCAACCCCCATTCATTCGGGAGAAAGAGATTTCTTTTCAAATTTATACGAAATAGATAAATATGCCAGTAAACTTATTAAAAGCAAGTTTACGGATATTTTAGATCAAAATCTGGCACTATTAAAAACCAAAGGAGAACACAGCAAAAAATACAGATTGATTCATGATAGTGAAGACAATACATTTTATTTGCGAGCCATAGTTTCGGAAGACAGATACCAAAATTATGACAACAGCCTAACAGTGGTTATTGCATTATTAAAGTTGCATTTCGAAATGATATCAACAAACGTGATTTATGACCTATATTCATTTGAATACAACGAATCTTTTATCAGAATGTTTTTCAAAACATCAGAAACTGTGGAGTTAAAAGGAGTTGGGTTCTTAGAAAACGCAATTCAAGTCTCAAATGACGAAATTAAACGCGAAGCATTAAAATTTTCAAATGTATGCTCCATTATTTTCGAAGATGCAAAAAATGCGGAGCAACGTTTAGTAATCAAGCCCAAAGACATTAAATCAAAAGTTTTATCAATAACGCATGGTACAGGACCCAAAAAAGCATTTAAAAATCTAGAAAATTTCACACAGGCAAAAGAAAATTTTACTAGTCTGTACAAAGAAATCGAAATCATCACAAAACTAAAAGATCACAATCAAATTGTTCATTTAGTAAAAAGTAAAATTGAAAATTCCAATACAGTAGAAATAAAAAAATACAAAGAAGAACTAAAGAAAGTATTATTGATTGAAATAAAAACCACAACTCAATTATTAGAAACCTTTAATAAACTTATTTTTTTAGAAGGTCTTGAAATTGATGCTAAAGAATACTTGAGATATTTAATTTATGAAGCTTTAATTAATAGAAAATAGGTGTCAATAATATGGATAAATCTCATAAAGATTACCTTGAAAAAACCTTTTTAGAAGAACTAAATTATAAAATTTGGTCAACAAAAGGAAGTCGCTTTAATGCAAACAAAAGAGTAGTACAAGTTTCCAAATTATCGAATTTTTGCAATAGCATATTATCGGTTTATTTAATAGCAATAGGTTTGCTATCAGTGTATAATATTTACAATGAGAAGCTCTATAGCGAAAATTTAATTGCTTATTCAATAACCTGTCTATCAATACTGCTTTTAGTTTTTGGACAAATAGAAAATGCAAAAGAATACAGCTCAAAAGCAAAAGAATATCACAATTGCGGACTAGAGCTTTCAAGTTTGTATAATGAATTACGAATTTTCAAAACCTTAAAAGAAAATACCACTTTAGAAGACAAATTAAAATTTGCTCAAAAAACCGCCAATGATTACCAAAGAATACTCGAAAAACATGAAAATCATGAACCAATAGATAATGAATTGTTTAAATCAAAAACAGCAGCATACCATAACCTAAATTGGTTTGACGTAAATAAAATAAAAATAGAATACTACATCAGGACAAACTTATTATATCATATTTTAATTGTGTTTCCGCCAATTATAATTTTTATTCTGATAAAAAATTAACAGGAAAGCCGAAAACTGTAGCAAAAAGTAGGTATTAAAAAAAACAACAAACAATGACAAAATATAGAATTTCAGGCGTTTGGAAAGATGCAAACAATGTCATAACTGATTATGCATTTCATACCGTAAATGAGGGTTCAACTTCTAGGGCAACAAAGAAGAGTAAAGCGCAAGCTATTAGCCTTTTGGAAATAAAAGGGAATGAAGCTGTAACGTGGATTTGGAACTATTTAGAAGCTAAATGGAAAATTGGAGAAACGGTACAGGTAATCAATGGGGCAAGCGGTAAATATTTAAGATCTAATCCAGACAATAAATTAACCGATAATTTAGAGCATTTGATAGATTTTGATTGGATAAATCCTTAAAAACCAAGTAATATTAAAATATTTTTATGGAAGAAATTAAAATTAAAGACAAACTACAATACCTCAATGAACATTATCCATTTGCGGATATTCCTAAATTAACTGACAATAAATTATGTATTCATTGTGATAAAATAATTGTTATTGGAGATTTTAAGGTATTTAAAAATAAAAATGGATTTGAATATATATGTTGCCCTAATGCTCCAAAATGTGATGGAACATTAATCGATTGGATTGAATATTAAATTTATACACTGCTACCGCGTGATTTCCATCGTGTGGCAACCAAACTAAAAAACAATAATAAATTAATTTAAAAAAAATGACCACACAAGCAATCAAACCAGGACCAAAAAGAACAGCAACATCTACAGGGAAACCCGACCAACGTCAAAGGGATAACAAAGGAACGCCAGGCAATACACCATCGTTAAAACCATCAAAATCAACACCAAAAAAGTAATTAACTTTCGGCTACAATCCCAAGTTACTGCCAAAGTTTAACTATATATTTCATTTGCGGAACACTACACAATCTGTAGTAAGGCGCAAATGGAATAAATACCATTTTGTCCCAAATGTTTCCCATATTTGTAACAAAACTAATGGAATAAAAATCATATATTACATATCACAATTTGTAATATAACTTTGGCAAAATTTAATACTTTTTGCCAAATTTATAACATAGGTAATAATTTACTTCTTCTCAAATTAACGGCGATTATCGCCGTCAAAATATTATAGTGTAAACCAAATAATTTATAATACCTTTATATAATTATGATTATCCCCGCTACTGCTCGAATTCTTTCACGTTCAGCTATAAATAGGAGATAAGTTTCTATTGATTGAATTTATCAGAAACTTCCCAAGAAATTACTTCAATCCGTTCAGATAGAAAAACTAAAGTTTCAAAAACGTCATTTTCATGTGGAGGCTTTGCATTACCAATAAGCAGTTCATTAAACTTTGTTCCTGTATAAACCTTTTTCAAAACATTCCAAACCATTACAGTGTCGCTGAAAATTAAAGCATCTTTCGGGTGTTTATACAACCATTCTTTGTTGTTAGGAATTGCCTTATCATCATCTTTGGCAACTTGCAAAAGCATTATACCAAAAGAGTCAGAATTCACAAAGTCTTTTATAGAATCAACTCGCAATAATAAAGTTAAATCATAAGTGTGACGAACTTTATTAGATAAGTCCGTAATTGGATTTTCTGTATAAGAAAAACGTACCAAGCTAATTATCTTTTCACAAAAAGTACGCTCAACAGACAACGCTTTTACATCAAAATCTGCCAATCCAAATTGAGTGATTAACTCAATATCTGGTGTTGTTTTTATATAATCTGCAATTAAAGTACGAATTGGTTTAGTAACATTTGGCTCAAAATTTCCAAGATGCGATACTTCCAAAGTAATATCATCCTTCACTTCGCCATACTTTCCTCCTAAACCAACTTTTGGAAAAGAGTAAACAACTTTCCTTAGACTTCCTTTCTTATTAGTGTTGGGATGATCAGTCACTATTTCAAGAATCGAACCATCAATAATAGTAGTAATTTCTTTCAATCTTCTTTTAAGATCACTTCCAGTATCGACATCGTTTTTAATAACAACCAAATCAATATCTTCCGAAAACCGTTTAATAATAGAATAACATTTTGATAATGAGGTTCCACCCTTAAATACAATCCTATCTTTCACTTCAGAATGAAACAATTGATGCAAAGCATAAGTTACCCAATAATCTTTTTCAATAAAGATTTCTGGAATTTCAAAATAGTTAGCGGTAGCTACAATTGCTCCTTCAAAATTATCTTTATCCAAATGTAAATTCATTAGACTATGTTCCAAGAGTTAGAGGTCGAAAGCATTTTTGGTGTAATACCATATTCATAACTGCTCGAAGGGTTAATCGATTTTTTTAATACAGAAAGACCCGCAGCATCAAAATCCATAGCTTCCAAAAGCGCACCAAGTAAAGCTCTAACTTTCGGAGGATAAGCAACACCATAAGTAATTAGTTTTTTCAATTCTATAGTTTCAAAATTATAAATAGTCTTTTTTAAATAAACAAGACCATCGCTTTTTTGTAAATCGGGTATGGTATTCAAATCTTTAATAACATCTAATAGTTCCAAATATTTAATAGTGTCAGAAGTAACCCTTACATAACTTTTAGCAGGCCGAATAACAACATTGCCTACAATACCTTTAACCTGTTTATCCAAAGACGCAACACGTATAGAACTTGGAACTTGTGTAGTCAATCCTAATCTATTATACAATCTAGTGCCAGTAATATAGGCGACTTGCTTATTCTTTTCAAACAAATAAAGAGAAAGTAAAGCATCTTCTCTGGGTTTTTGCTCACCAAATAATGAGACCTTTGGTTTATAGTAATAACCTTTCCTGGCTCTTTTAATAACTCCTTTACCAACTAATCTGCTTAATGCTTTAGAACCAGCAATGATTTCATCTGACGTTAGTCCAAGCGTATCATATCCGAATACATCTCCTGTATCTATTCGATTTATTTTAGCTACTATTTTATCTGTTACTTTCATATCTTCCAACAAAGATAATTATTTTATTTTAATTGTCAAGTTTTTTCCAAACTTTACCTGACATAATAATACTATTTATACATATAGTACATTGCTTAACAGCTAATTACATTGAAATTAATTATTTCATTATTTGGGCGTTGCCAAAAGGCACGGGCTATTGTTACAATCTTTTTTTTGAAAAAACAAAAAAAAGGATTTCCTCGTCTATCCCTAACGCAAAAGGTCATAGCTGAATATTCATTGATTCAAATAATTGAAAGTGTTATCAGAATTGTTCCTTAAAAAGGTTTTTGACGGTGCTTTGGCATTTCCATAATTACAATACTGAAGAACACAATAATCCATTTTCATAACTTCTTTCAAGCACCCACAAAACCTAAAGAACCCAGCAACAGTTTGGAATTTAAAAAACAGCCACTATCGCGGACTGTTATTTCCAAATTCCCAAACCCTTGCTCTCGCTGCTGCCAACAACACTCGGTATGTCGTCCCAAAGGGGACGACATCTAAGTTTTCATTTTGCTAAAAAGCAAAAAACCTCATCATAATTGTTCACAAAAAAGTTTTTGTAGGTGCTTTGGCATTTCCATAATTACAATACTGAAGAACATAAAAATCTATTTTCATTATAACTTTTTTAGCACCCACAAAACCTAAAGAACCCAGCAACAGTTTGGAATTTAAAAAACAGCCACTATCGCGATCTGTTTTTCCAAATTCCCAAACCCTTGCTCTCGCTGCTGCCAACAACACTCGGTATGTCGTCCCAAAAGGGGACGACATCTAAGTTTTCATTTTGCTAAAAAGCAAAAAACATTTTTAGTTCTGTTCACGCAAGTGGTAAGAAGGCACTTTTAACCGGAACGCAGCAATCCCACACACCACTAAGGCTGGTAGAACTACCTTTTTCGCAACAACTTTTTTCCAAACTACAAATTCCCCTTTTCCGTTTTACCTTTCAGCTACCAGCCTAAGCGTTGTGGGGTTGCGGCTGATATAATATTTAAAGTGCAGCTGCTGGGCTTCAGCCTTTTTAGCTCGGCGTTCCGCCGGACCTAGTTGTGTTGCTTCCGCCCAGCAGCTGTGGAGTGCGTGAACATAACTAATAATAGCTACATTCCAGAACCTGCATACAGCCACCAGCCGATAAATCCGAGTCCTACCATTGCTAAGGCTTGCGAGCCAAAAATACCTTTATATTGTTTGATGATGAATTTTTAACTCGCAAGCCAAAGCACTGCTGGGTCGGTATTTTTCCCGCCTGATGTCCTCCTGCAGGTTCCTCCATTTCGCAAAAAGAAAGGGTGTTGGAATCAATCATGCTGCCGTTGCAAAATAAAAACAAAATCCTCAAAACCACCTTTATTGGAATTAAATCGTGCTGCCGTAAGTCCAATTCAAAATCCTACAATCAACAACGTTTTCTTTTTTTGGAATTATTGGTTTTTCGAGAAATAAATAAAAAGTTTCGCGAATATAAAAATCAAATTCAAAACAAAAGTACCGGCACGCCTAAAAATATAAAATCTTCCTCTGAAAAGAATAGGTTTCGGAGGAAGAAAAAAGTAAATCCTTGCAGTGAAAAAAGGGTTCAAAAGCTGTCGCATTTGAATCCTTTTTGTTTTTTTTTTGATATACTTTTTTTCCGAACCCTTTCTTTTCAAGAGAGTATTTTCAATTTTTTACTTTCCTTATTTGAATTTGATTTTTACAGATGGCTTTCTTTTTCATTATTAAATATCATTTTTTAAAAATTTGATTTCGAAAAAAAAATTATTTGTAAGGTTTGAAATTCATTAAAAATCCAATTATGACAGCACCAATTTTCTACATCATCGAGGGCGGAGATTACATTTGTGACTATGTATATAGCATCCAAAAGGACAAACTCATAAAAGGCGGGGATTCCTTCATTTACCAGTTCCAAATGCCCAGAGAAGAAGCTATAAAGCTCCTAAACCACCTCAACGAAACCCGAGATTTTGGACTTTTCTTGCGCCTAATGAGTACCGAATATATTAAGTAAAACCTCTAAAAAAATTTATATGCCAAGCTTCATCATCAAAACCCACCAGCCGAAAACAAGCTACAAAGGAAATCAGATCTTCATACTCAACAAAGGGATGAACAGCGGAAAACCGCAAAAAGAACCTTTTACCAACAGTTTTGTAATAAACTTCGCCAACCCTGAAGATGCCGAAACTATCTACTGGCTCGCTTACAGCCTTTGGAAAGCACGCTTTTGGCACCAATCCCTTTGTGGTTCTGTCATTCCGTTTCTAAGAATCAAAGAATTCAAAAAAGAATTTATCTCAAAAGTAGCCGAATTACTCCAGGAACACGAGCTGCACAAAACCCAAGTAAAAGCGCTGAGGTTGCTAGAACTACAAGAAACCCAATTCCAAAAAAACATCCTACTCATTAACGAAATGCGAAGAGTAATTTTACAGAGATATTGTAAGAAATAATAAATCCCAAATATCCAGTGTAAAAGACTACATTTGAAAATGAATAATGCTACAACATCCGCCAATCTACTCAAAATCGGGTGTATATGCGCTACTTTGTAGTGCCTATTAACTAGTTGAAAACAATTGAAAAAACATGAGTAAAGATTTAAACAAAGCATTTTCTGAACCCAATCTTGCTTTAGCTTGGAAGTGGCTGAATTCTAATACAGAGACACTTTACAAGAATTATTTTAGAGATTTGTACAAAGCATTCGCATTGTCTTGTGACGAAAATATTAAGGATATATCCAAAGAATTAAAAACGGGCACATTTGAGCCCTCTTTAGCAATTAAAGTTCTGTTACCTAAAAAGTCAGGGATTTTACGACCCTACACATTGTTAAGTGTTAAAGACCAAATTGTTTATCAAGCATTGATGAACATCATTGCGGAAAAAATGCATCCTAAAGTTAAGTCTGCTTATTTAAAAGAAACTTTTGGGCATTTATACGCTGGTAAAAATTCGGATTTTTTTTATAAAAAATGGACTGATGGCTACAAAGCTTTCAATAAAGAAGTTACGAAATCATTTAATAAAGGGTATAAGTATACTGCTACTTTTGACCTTACCGCTTGTTATGATACTATAGACCATAAAGTCATTGAATATTTTCTTTTAGAACTTGGTTTTGAAAAAGAATTTGCTCATTTCTTAATTAAATGCTTAGTTTCTTGGACAGCGCTTAAACCAGAGACAATTTATTTAGGACATGGCATCCCACAAGGTCCAATATCTTCAGGTTTTTTGTCAGAATTAGTACTTAAACAATTTGATAAAAAATCAAATTACAATGGATTAGATATTGAGTATTTTAGATATGTTGATGATATCAGACTTATGGCAAAGGATGAAATTCCTTTACGGAAATCTTTAATTAAATTAGATCGAATTAGTAAAAATATTGGCTTATTTCCTCAAACAAATAAAATTAATATTCACGAAATTACCAATATTGATATAGAAATAAAAGACCTATCCTCTCCCGATATGGATCCCCAAGAGTTAATTGACCAAAAGAAGGTAAATGAAAGGTTAAAGGAACTAACAAAAGACAATAAAATAATAGATGAAACAAAATTCAAATATATTCTTGCTCATGCAAACCCAAACGCAAAACTGAATAATAAAATTTTAATAATTCTTGATAAATATCCTCATTTATACACCTCTATTCTAAATTACTTTGGCAAATACAAAATATTTCCGAAAACCATTTCTAAAAAAATATTTTCACTTTTAGAAAAGTCGATTGGTTTATATGAAGAATTAACTGCATACTTTTTAAGAGTATCATTTGACAAAATTCATCCGTCTGTTAAACCAGATTTAATTAATTTATGTGATGAAATGTGGAAAAAAGAAGCGACTATCGAGTCAGATAATTTAAGACTTATGCTATTAGTTTGGAAACTGAACAACAAAGTCGTAAAGTATGCAGAACTTGAAAAAATAATAAAAAAAGAAGATTGGTGGATTATCCAAGGATTAATTGAATATATTGATATTGATTTATATGGAAAGCCAACGTATAGTCAACTTATTAATGATCTTTTGACACATACTAATTTTGAGGTAGCAATCAAATCCTCATATTATGCTATTCGACAAGATATAGATATTTCAAAAAATATTGTCGACATAAATAAATCCGCTCAAATCTCACTAAAAAGTGTTCAGAAAATTGGGAAATCAATCGTAAAGTCAGACTTAATCACAAAATGTCTAGATTATATACTGGAGACCAAACTTGACAATACAATTAATTGGAAAAAAGTAATAACTGAACCCAGATATTTAAAGTCTTGCGGAAATCAAATTTTTCAATGTAAAGCTTATATACAAACAGATGCAACAGCATTAGTTAATTCTTTAGATGTATTTAATGATGTTTTAGTACATTATCTTTTTGAACATACACCAACATTTAATCGATGTGAAATTGGAAAAATAGGAAGTGTAATCAATGCGCCAACAGGTAAATTTGCTGCAACCTATCCGAAATTTTACAAACTGTGTAAATCAGTCCATCAATTAAGACTGGAAAGTGATTTATCACACCCCAAAATCACAGGAACGACTAAAACAACAAGGAGACTTAGATTTAGAGAGATTAAACAAATGAAAAAGACACTAATTGAAGGCTATAATGAGTATACTAATGCAATGAAACACCTTTAGCTATCAACCGCTTAGCTCCATTTTTCTGCCGCAGGCGCAACACAGAAAAACGTCGCCATTCGGCAACCATTAACAGATATATTAAAATACGTAAATACAAAAAAATGACATATATAATTGCAGGTAAAAAACAAAACAGCACATTTATGATGGCAGATACAATTGTAACAAATGTTGAAACAAAACAAAAAACAATTGTCAATAAAATGATTAAATTAGAAAGTTCAAAGTCAACTTATTATACATTTACTGGCGTCCAATTTATTGACAATTGTGTTAGGACTTATGACTTTTGGTTGTCAAATACAAAGAGAGAAAGTGATTTTATTTCTGGAGTAAATAGCATTAAGGAATTACAGTCCGTTATTAAGCGAATGATAGATACATTTTCAGGACGCGAACAAATGACTTTAGAAATTAATAGACTATTTTTCATTAATAAGAATAATGTTATTTATTATGATTTGGCATTTGACAGTAATAATGAATTACTAAAGGATGCCGAAAAAAATATTTTAAATGATAATGAATTTATCGATTCATCTGTATTAACAGGAATAAAAGAAGGAATTCCAGAAATGGACATACAAGATTTTTGTAAAAATTATTTAGCATATTTATCAAAAAAAAATGTTGATTTTAAAGACCGATATTCTTTTGTAGAACTATTTGCTGATGGAAAGGAAACTTTTAATGAACCTTTCAAAAACTTTTCGGATTTAATTGCCTTATACAACAATGTAGACTTTTCTGAATTAGACAATCCAGATTTTACTTGGAATATATAATTTTGCATTGACGTAACTACAGCTGCTAACCCACAAAAAAAGCCCGATCTAAATATAGACTAGGCTTTCTCATAATAATTCGTAAAAGGTTACCAAGCCAAAACCGAATTTATGCTGAACTTGTTTCAGTATTATTTATTTTTATATTTGATAATCCATTTCAACAAGAGCGAAACCGTAAAACTTACAGTTGCTCCAAGAGCTGCTAAGATAATTGTTTTTAATACATCTTCAGAAAATAAATTAGGCAAAATGCTCAATAAAGTTCCTGCAGCAGTTCCAGTTCTAAGGGAAATAGTAGCTTCCATTTACCCTGAATTTATTTCAGGGTCGTCCCCCTGAACTAGTTTGTCCCCCTGAACTTGGTCTTTCCCCTGAACTCGTTTCAGGGTCTCACTATCTTCGGGGGCTAAGGTGCTTGTCAATTGGCTAACCGCCGAAATCACACCACCTGCAACCGCAACATATCCAGCAACACTAACAAGCGCAACAGGCAACGCAACAGGAGCGGCAATAATCGTTCCGCTTATGGCCAACAAAACCAATCCTATACTTCTCAAAATCCTAAAAAATTTCGGTGTGGGCGCTATCGCGCGATCTACTATATTCATAGCACTTCTTTTTTTAATTGTATTTTTAAAATCACTTCTTCATTTCGCTCAAAAGCCTTTTTTGTCAAAGCTTTTAGCCTTGCTAATGCCTTTCTTGAGGCACTTCCTTTTCCAATTCCAGTGTGAACCGTTACAGGCGCAATGCAACCCAATAATTCCAATTTGGCATCATTTGCCGGGTGAATCAATATCAAATCTCTTCCCGGAACATCCATCAATAGAAAGTGCCATTTGAATTTGGGGCTAAACCGCAGCTGTAAGATATATTCTCCTTCAGGAATACAAGAAATTCGCCGTTGGTTTCCCAACCAGGGCAATTCGATGGTATAACAAACTATTGTGCCGTTCCATTCTAAAACCCCTTGCGTTCCTTCAGGAAAATAAATTCTATTCAACACTAAAACCATTTTACAATCCGCTAACAGTCACCAACGCCAATGGGTTAAAAGCTCCATTTTTCAACGGATACATTTGCCCATTTACCTCTTGGTAAAACTCAACTCCCAAAGCCAAAAACAATGGTTTTATGCTTGCAGCAGTAACCGCATTTTCTTGCGAAATTGCTAATGTCAAAGTGTTATCCCAAGGAAGAATCGCAGTTTCTGAATGTGCTTCAACAAAAGTTTCCGCTTCAAAATCAACTTCTGAACCTGCAGAAATTATCTTGAAATGCGTAGTTCCTGATGGAGCTGCAATCATATTGGCAGGAATAAAAGGAGCAATATCCACAGTAATCGTACCAGCAACACGGTCAATCGTTCCCACAAAAGGAGCAAATAAACTGGTTCCCAATTTACCACGAATATTAAATTCAAATCCTTGAAGCAATTCTGCTTCGCCATCAATCACATTACGCAAACCTCTCACGCTTACTGTGTCCGCTTGGATAACTTTAACCATTTTTTGAGTCAATCGACTCACCATTCTACCATCCGCAGAATTGATAAGCAACGCTCTCAAAGAAGTTCTCAAAATCTTTCCAGCCTTTCCAGCTCTTCCAAACTCAGAACCATTCTCCCGAGTTCTTTGAAACGCAGGATCACTTGCAATTCTACTTGCTTCGATTCCGCCTTTTTCTCTGGCTAAATGTCCATCTTGGGTTTTGTAAAAAGTAATACCTCCGATAGTACCTTTTAACTTAATTATGCCTTTCTGTCTTGCCATAATTCCTAAAATTTAATATTAATAAATCACTTTTTTTCTTCATTCCGAATTCTCGTTGCAACTAAATATTGAATGATTTCCAAGCAAATATTACACTTAAAGTAGTAGTTTAGAACAATTAGGTATTCAATATGTCATACAGTGGTATAAATGTCATTTATAAACATAAATGTCACTCAAAAAGGGAAGAGAATATTCACTAATTTTATAACCTAATACAAATTGATAGGGTTGTACCATTATGGTACTCAAAGCCTAGTCAAAGCTATAGATAGAGTATGAAAATTGAAAACAAGAGGTTGTGTATCTATCCAAAGGACATACAACGCATTACTGGGAAGAGTTATAGGCAAAGTATTAGACTATTACAAAAAGTCAGAAAGGAGCTAAACAAGCTCGAAAATGAGTTTGTAACAGTCGAAGAGTTCAGTGTATTCAGCGGTCTAAAATTAGAACAGGTTCTTCCCCTAATAATCGGCTAAAATATGGATATAACCTCATTCTAAATTTTAACCATAATAGGAAAATATAATATTAAATAACTAGTTCATTTTTTAGTCTTGATGCGTTATTAATCAAGTAATTATCCGTATATTTGAATATTGAATTTAGGTTTATTTAGTTATCCAAATATAAGGTGTCAGTTGAGGAGTCACTAAAACAAATCACTTTTTAAAGTGTTGTTTTATAGCTGTTTATAAAAATAAACAAATCCCTCTTTCTCCGCCAGCTGGAATGCAAAAAAGGCTAAAACGCTGTAAAACTAATGTTTTACAGCGTTTTTTTATTGGTAGCTATATCAAAAAGTTCATCTAATCACATTCTTTCAGTGACCTATTTAATGACCTGTTTTAAAAAAACAAAATAGGTCACTAAAAATCACTGGAGCACCCGTCCAATATGGGGTTCATTAAATGGACATCTTGTTTGACGTGATTATTATGAATATTTTTATAAAAACTTAAGCTACCAAATTATGAACAAAACATTCAACCTTCTTTTCTTCGTAAAGAAAAGTAAAATCAAAGCAAACGGTACAGCTCCAATCTATTTGAGAATTACAATTGATTGTATTCCAAAAAAGATTTCTTCTAAAAGAAATATTATTCCGCAAAAATGGGATAATAAACTACAAAAGGTGTATGGCAGTTCCGAAGAGGTTAAGGCAATTAACAACTACTTAAAAACGTTAGAACACGAAGTTTTCGATGCCCATCATCAAATGATGAAAGACAAAACTTCAACAACTTCGGGTTCTCTCAAATCTAAACTTGTTGGAACGGAACAAAGGCCAAGAATGCTTGTGCCTATTTTTCAAGACCACAATGATAAAGTGGAAGCTTTGGTTGGTAATGAGTATGCATCTGGTACATTAGAACGATACAAAACATCGCTCAAACATACCGTTGCATTTTTAAAGTGGAAATATGCGGTTTCGGATATAGAAATAAAAAATATCGACCATTGTTTTAGTACAGAATATGAATTCTATTTGAGAAGCGTTCGTAAATGTGCTAATAATACAGCTGTTAAATACATCAAAAACTTCAAGAAGATTATTAGAATTTGTTTATCTAACGGATGGCTCGATAAGGATCCTTTTGTAAATTATAAATCTAAAATCCGCGAAGTAGAAAGAGAATTCCTTTCCACTGAAGAAATAAACGATATCTATTCTAAAAAGTTTGTCAATCAAAGGCTCGCACTGGTCCGAGACATTTTTGTATTTGCGTGTTTCACAGGATTGGCTAATTAATTGTGCTCAAATATAATAAAAAATGATGTTTAGCTACTTAAAGTTATTGGGTGTGTATTTTCATTAAAAAAATTATTAGTCTTTATGTTTTATTTAATAGTTGTAAAATTGAAACCAATGATTATTTTTATAAATTGCAAGCTTTAATATTTATTAAATTAATTACATTGAATATAAAAAAAAAGCAACATTTGACAGTTCCTAAAGTTATTATTTACATTGGAAAAATACTTCAATTTTTTTCTGTAAAACTGACTACTTTATATTTAGCACGATTATTTACAACCCCAATTAAATATAAAACTCCTAAAAGAGAATTGGAAATGTTTAATAATAGTATTCAAAAAAGAATATTGATTCCTGATGTTAATAAAGAAATTGTGGTGTATCAATATGGTAAAAGCGACAAAAAAGTATTGCTTGTCCACGGTTGGTCTGGACGCGGAACGCAATTGGTGAAATTTGCAGATGCATTGGTAAAAGAAGGGTTTTCAACAATTAGTTTTGATGCTCCTGCACACGGAAAATCATTGGGAAATTCAACAATAATGACCGAATTTATCGCATCAATATTAGAAGTCGATAAGAAATTTGGACCATTTGAAGCTGCTGTTGGACATTCTTTAGGTGGAATGGTTTTGCTTAATGCAATAAAAAAAGGATTGAAAATCAACCGATTAACCATCATTGGAAGTGGAGATAAAGTGAAAGATATTTTGGATGAATTTGTTTCTAAATTGGAACTTAGATCTGAATTTAGCTCACATTTGCAACAGCATTTTGAAAAAAAATACAATGAGCCTATGGAAAATTATTCTGCTCATCGTGCGGCTAAAACAGTTGAAATTCCTGTTCTTGTAATTCACGATGAAAACGATTATGAAGTGCCTGTGACTACTTCAATAAATATTCACAAGCATTTAAAAAAGGGTAAATTGCTAATTACACAACATTTAGGTCACCGAAAAATTCTTGGAAACCCATTTGTAATTGAGAAAACTGTCGAATTTATTAAAAATTAATTATTATTCAAATGAGAAACAAGCTAATTATATTACTACCTTTATTTTCACTTATTTCCTGTCAAGGGCAAGATAAAACGAAAAATTCAAAACTTGAAATTCAGAAATCAGAGGCGCAATGGAGAAAAGAATTAACGCCAGAACAATTTGAAGTCCTTCGAGAAAAAGGAACTGAACGCCCATTTTCAGGGAAATATGTAAATACTTTTGAAAAAGGAACTTACGTTTGCGCTGCTTGTGGAAATTTACTTTTTTATTCCGATGCTAAATTCCATTCGGATTGTGGCTGGCCATCCTTTGATAAAGCCATAAAAGGCTCTGTAACTTATATTACTGATTCAAGTTTTGGGATGTCCCGAACCGAAGTGAATTGTGCAAAATGTGGTGGTCATTTAGGGCATGTTTTTGATGATGGACCTACCAAAACTGGGCAACGCTTTTGTACAAATTCTGTATCTGTTAAATTTATACCTTCTAAAAAATGAGCGCATCAACCGAAAAATCGGAACA
This sequence comes from Bacteroidota bacterium, assembly GCA_947466955.1. GTDB lineage: Bacteria > Bacteroidota > Bacteroidia > Flavobacteriales > Flavobacteriaceae > Flavobacterium. The sequence goes on along the minus strand of CANIFM010000021.1, from coordinate 857 downwards.
AGAATGGAAAGAGCAATTGGGTTTAGAACGCTTTAAAATTCTTCGTCAAAAAGGTACTGAATTCCCACATTCAGGAAAATACAACCTCCATTTTGAAAAAGGAACGTATTGCTGTGGCGGTTGTGGCGAACCATTATTTGAAAGCAATTCAAAATTTGATGCACATTGCGGATGGCCTTCCTTTGATGAATCGATTCCTGGAAAAGTAAAATATATAAAAGATGCTACACACGGAATGATTCGTACAGAAATTGTTTGTGCCAATTGTGGCGGTCATTTAGGGCACGTTTTTGACGATGGTCCAACGAAAACTGGGCAACGTTATTGTGTAAATTCTTTATCGATTGATTTTAAAGAATAATCAATATATATTATAATTCAATATATTCTTAAAAAATTATTACCTTCTAACATTTTTAGTAAATATTTTATACTTTAGCAAAAATTAAATTAATTCTTTTAGATAAAATGAAAAATTCAAATTTCATCACTTCGTTTAAAAATTTACTCTTAGTAATAATTTTAATAGGGCTTCACATCACTTCAAAAGCTCAATCCGTAGTAAATGTTTCTAACATAAGTGGATTACAAACAGCAATTAACAATTCAAATTCAGGAGATACAATTATTCTTGCAAATGGAACGTACCTAAATAATGTCATTAATTGTAACAAAAACAACATTACCATTAAAGCTGCAAGTCCTGGTGGAGTTTTTTTAAATGGAACTAATGAAATTTATATAAGTGGTAATTACAACACATTTAGCGGTTTTCAGTTTACATCAGGAGACATTGGAACTAACTACCTAATTATAGTTTCAGGAAATCATACGCTTTTATCACAACTAAATTTTAG
>CANIFM010000020.1 GCA_947466955.1 Bacteroidota bacterium | reverse complement strand
CCCTCTTTCTCCGCCAGCTGGAAAGCAAATGATTACAAAACCCACTAAATTCAAGGATTTAGTGGGTTTTTTCATTTCTAGGATAATCAAATTATTCATTAAATATCAAAACTTTGGTGTCTTTCGAGGTGTCACTTAATCGAAATGATTTTAGTGACTCCTCCAATTAGGAAACCAATCATACAGCAAGATGTTCAAAAACATATTCAAAATATGTACATCTTGTTTGTAATTAGTAGAAAGTTTAAATTTAATAATAACTAAAAGGTTACCACTTATGAACACAACTGTATCCGTTCTCTTTTATATTAAAAGAGCAAAAGTCAACAACGAAGGGATCTGCCCTATTTACGTGAGAGTTACTATCCAATCCAAAAGATTTGAGTTTAGTGCCAACAAATATGTGAATCCCGAAAGATGGTCAGCAGAAGGCACGAAAGTTAAGGGGGGTAATGAAGAAGCTAGAACAATAAATAGTCACCTTGATTATTTAAAAAATCAAGTATTGGAAGCCGAGAAAAGATTATTCAAAAAAGACACCAAGGTTACTTCTGAAAATCTGAAAAAGGAATTGTTTGGAATTGCAGAAACTAAACGAATGTTAATCCCAATATTCCAAGATCATAATGATAGAATCAAAGAATTAGTTGGAAAAGAATATGCGCCAGGAACATTAGAGCGGTATAAAACATCCTTAAGTCATACAATTGAGTTCTTGGAGTGGAAATACAAAATATCAGATATTGAAATAAATAAAATCGACCACGCTTTCATAACCGATTATGAATTCTTTTTACGAAGCGTAAGAAACTGCGCCAATAACACAGCTGTAAAATACATCAAGAACTTTAATAAAATCATCAAAATTTGTCTGGCCAATGACTGGCTGGATAAAAATCCATTTGCTAATTATAAATCCAAAGTCAAAGAAGTAGAACGTGTTTATTTATCAGAGGACGAAATTCAAAGCATCATCAATAAAGATTTCAAAATTGAAAGACTATCTCTAGTGCGCGACATCTTCCTCTTCAGCTGCTTTACTGGTTTGGCTTACATTGATGTCAAAAACTTAACAAAGTCTCATATAAGTATCGGGATTGATGGCGATAAATGGATATTTACCCATCGTCAAAAAACCGAAACCGCTTCGAAAATTCCAATTCTTCCAGTAACACAAATGATAATTAACAAATACGCTAACCATCCACAAAGTGTAAATGAAGATAAACTACTGCCAATACTTAGCAATCAGAAAATGAACGCCTATTTAAAAGAAATAGCTGCCGTTTGTGAGATAGAAAAAGAACTAACTTTCCATATTGCGCGGCATACTTTTGCTACCACAGTAACGCTTACAAACGGCGTTCCAATTGAAAGCGTAAGTAAAATGCTTGGTCACAAAAATTTACGAACCACCCAGCATTATGCAAAGGTTTTAGACAAAAAAGTAAGTGAGGATATGAAGATACTTCGGGATAAATTTTCATTGACACCAATTCAAGAAAAACAGAAAATTATATAGGCATTTCAAATAGAACAGACATACTACATTTTATTACGAGCCATTAAAACAAATACTAAATGTAGTATTTGCAGGGTTTTGAATAATAATCATTCACAACTTGTGAATGGCTTGTGATTTTAAATTTCTCAAATACTACAATTTTGCAGTATAACAATTTAAAACCAATAAAATGGCAGTAGAAATAATAACCAGAGACGATTTGAACGAATTTCGTTCACTACTTCTAACAGACTTAAAAGAACTATTTGATTCAAAAGCACAAAAGCAAAAACAGTGGTTAAAATCGGGAGAGGTCAGAAAATATTTAAACATATCTCCAGGCACGCTCCAAAACTTCCGTATCAACGGAACTTTATCCTACACCAAAATCGGGGGAATTATCTATTATGCTTATAACGAGATCGAAAAACTATTAGAAGAAAACAAAGTGAATTCATTACCAGATACTTATTAAATAAGGATAACAACTCAAAATAATGAATTACATAAAACACCTAACTGGCTTTTTTGATAAAGTGGCACAAGACCGAACGCTGAATCCAACACACATCAGTTTGTATATCGCATTATTTCAGTTTTGGAATTGCAATCGATTTAAAAATCCAATAAGCATTTCTCGTGACGAAGTAATGCGCATTAGTAAAATTAGCTCCAAAGCAACCTATCACAAATGCCTTAAAAATTTGCATTCGTTGGGCTACATTAACTACGAACCGTCCTTTAATCCGTTCAAAGGAAGTCATGTATTTCTGTTTAATTTTTCAGATGAATTGAAGCCTTTGCCAAAAACAATAAAAAGTACAAGTTCATATAATGAACCTATTATTGAACCTGTTAATGAACAAGTAGCGAACAAGCACTTTACTAGTAGTGAAACAAGTACTGAACAAGCAGTAGCACCTTATATAAACAATATAAACACTACAAACATTTTAAACAATTCAAACTTGGAAACGCAAGCACAAAATTTTGAAATGAAAGAAGATGCTTTTTTAAAAAAGAAAGACAAGGAAGAGAAAGAAAAAAAGTTGCGCGAAAAAAAGAAAGAAAATTTAGAAAATACAAATGCAGCTGAAGAAGAATTAATTGGCGATGTCAATCCAACACTTTTGGAGGTTAAAAATTATTTTCTAAGTCAAAGCTTTCCAGAAATCGAAGCCCAAAAATTCTTCAATTATTTTTCTAGCATCGGATGGCTGGTTGGAGGAAAATCGCAAATGGTAAATTGGAAAGCAGCAGCACAAAATTGGATTTTAAATGCAAACAAATTCAATTCAAATGAAACCAAACAGGATAGAGTACACCACCTCAACACCAGCACAGACAAAGACTATTCAGAACCGCTTTAACGGGAACTTGATTCAGGTTCTTTGCGAGCTTTGCGTAATCCTTTGCGGACTTTGCGGTTAAATCTTTAACTATGGAAACAAATATAAAATCACAATACAACTACGACGAAATAATTCTTTGGCTTGAAAAAAAGGGCATTGAATTGTATGGTGACAATTTCAAAATTCAAGAAAGTGATTATCCCATTGTTTACAAACTCATAGCCTATTTTCTAAAAGACGAACCAACCTGTTTTCAATACAATATCGACATCCAAAAAGGAATTATGCTTTCTGGACCAATAGGCTGCGGCAAAACCACATTAATGAATTTAATGAAATCCTTAACCGTCTTAGAGCACAAGTTCTCTATTAAACCATGCCGAGACATAAGCTTCGAGTTTATCAGTGACGGCTATGAGGTAATCCATAGATACAGCAAAAACGTAAGTTTAAATAACAATCAAACCATTGCTTCTCGGTATTGCTTTGATGATTTAGGTATTGAAAACAACCTCAAATACTATGGAAATGAATGCAACGTAATGGGCGAAATTATACTCAGTAGATATGACTTATTCATTAATAAAAAAATAATAACACACATCACAACCAACCTTTCCGCTTCTGAAATTGAAACTACCTATGGAAATCGAGTCCGTTCTAGATTGCGAGCAATGATAAACCTCATCGCATTCAGCCCGACAACTAAGGACAAACGCTAGTTATGCAAGGAACATTTCAAATAACCGAATTAACAAATTAACAAATTTTCCTATGAAACAAATAACCAAATTTTGGAACTGGTTCCAAGACAACGAGGAAGCTATAAAAAACGCAGTTGCACTCGGAATAAATGCGGAAGAAGTAATTCTTCACTTAAATCGAAATTGTAGTTATATCTCAAAAAGAATTCAATTTCTAATAAATATACATTCTAATAATCAAGGCAAATACACAATTATTTTTACAGCTGCGGGATACCGAAAGCTATTCCCCAAAATAATTGCACTCGAAGAGCAAGCACCAGTACTCAAATATTTCATTCCTCAAGCATTCATAAAGCCAATGCAAAACCTAATGGAATATAAAAAGGGAACTGATTTACCTTGTGTTTACGAAAATTATAAAATTAAAATCAGTGACTTGCAAATGGTTTTAAAGGATTACAATGTATTTACAAAACAGCTAAAAATAAAACTGTACATACCTAATTATGAAGAAATAAAACAATTTGAAAATTTAGAAATGGATTTAAAATATTCTCTAATGATAATAATTGGAGAAATTGCTTTCAAAAAACACATAAAACATATCGAGTATGCTCAACTTCAAAATGACGAAATTGGATTGTTAAGTGTAATTGAACTTCCAGAATTTATCGATTACCTGTATAAAATTAATTCCAGACAAAAAACAAGACTTTTATAAAAACAGCATTAGTGCCTGAATAACTGCCATCAAATTAAATCTTAAAAGCAACTTCAATTTTCGTTCCCCTTCCCAAATCACTGGTAACGTTCAATTTAGAATTTAATGTTTTAGCTCTATCGTTCATGTTTTTCAAACCAATACCTTCATTTTCTTTTTTGTTGCTGTCAAATCCAACCCCATTATCTTCAATAGTAAGATGTAATTCTTTATTGTCAATATTAGTTATTTCAATGCGACATTCTTTGGCATTTGCATATTTAATAACATTTTGTATGGCTTCTTGAACAATTCTATAAATAGTAATCTTAACCAATCCCGTAATATTTTCCCAAGCTAAAGTGGAATCAATTTTAATCGAAAAGTGGGTAACATTCAATTCATTTTGTTCATTAATTAAATTATTTAATAAACTATTGAAATTAAATGCCCCATTAAAAATATCAGAGTGCAAATCATGTGAAATATCTCTAATTTCTTTTTCAATTTCTTGAAGTAAATCAACATATATAAGACGTTTTGCTTTGACTTCATCTGTATCACTTGCATTCAAAATCCCCAGTTGCAACCTTGTGCCATATAGTTTATTCAGAACGCCATCATGAAGATCTCTTGAAATCCTGTTTTGTTCAGATACTTTTGCCAAATTCATTTTAATTTGATTTTCTTTTAATAATTCAAAAATCTCTTCCTCAGCTTTTTGTTGTTTCAAAAGCATTGCGATTTCTAACTTTTTGTTCTTCAAATAGCGGTAAATGATGATTCCTATCAATATGAAACTGAAGAAAACGAAAGCAATAATAATATACGTATTTTTGGTACTCAATATTTTATTTTCATCCTCAACAACAGAAGTTTCATATTCTATTCGGGCAAATTTATTTCTATTGTTTCGTTGTACTTTAGTGAGGCTATCATTCAAAATAATATATCTTTTATCATATTTTGGAGCATTTCTATTATCGATTAACGATAGTAATTTCAATGAATTTTTAATATCATCACTCGATTTTTGTTTTTCGGCTAACTGTAAAGACTTTTTTAAATAGTCTATGGATTTTGTAGTATCTTTTACTACTGCATAATATTCACCTAAATTGGTATATTTATAAATAATATTAGATTTATTCCCATCTTTCAAAGAAATTTTCAAAGCTTCTTGAAACAAGGCTTCTACGCCTTTTAAATTACCGTTTTTCATTTTGGAATAACCTAAATTTCCGATAACAGTTGCATATAAATTTCCCCAATCTTTTTTTAATTCTGGTGTCAAAATAGATTGTAATACATTTATTGAAGCATCATATTGAGCCTTTTTATCATAAATAGTTGCAATATTAATTGCTGATGTTATTTTGTAATTATTAATCTTTGTTTCATCAGTTCTGTTTTTTAATAAATCGGGTAAAGCTTTTTTTGCCAAAAGATAATATTTTAAGGCAGCATCGTATTCTTCCAGCTTTTCAAAATTAGTCCCCAATAAGTTATAACAGGAGTAAATCAATTCAATATCATTACTTTTTTTTAATAATTGCAAAGCATTCGATACCAATATTTCACTTTCTAAATAATTTCCTTCAAAATACAACACGAAGGCTTTAAGAAATATCATTTTTGCAACTTTTTCATAATTTCCCTTTAGTTGATAGAGCTTTTCTGCACGTTGATAATAGTAATACGCACTGTCTCTTTTAGTGGTTTCATAGCAGTCACCCATATAATTATAGCTTTTGGCAATATCCAAAGTATCAGTTGCTTTATTCGACAATTGGAGGATATTTTCACATACTTCAAAAGATTTTTTAGAAGCTTTCAAATAATAATATTCAGCAGATAAATTGAATAAAAAATTCCTATTTACAGAATCGTTTTTTAATAAATTGGAAATAGTATTTATAGAATCTAAATAATTTTCTTTTTTATTTGAATTCATTTCAGTATATTTTTTACTTTCAAATAAGGAATAATTAGAAATAATACCTTGATTCTTATTACAAGACAATAGGGTAATAGCAATTATTGATAGCGTATAATATAGAATTTTTCTCAAAATATTTTTTCTCAAAATTAAGCAAAAAAAAGACCATGAGGCTCATAGTCTTTTTTTTACTAATAAATTAGAAATTATTTAGGTCTTGTCACTACTGGCTCTGTTCCAGAATCCGTAGTAGTTGTAGTGTTTGCTATTACCCCATCTTTAGAGGTCATAGATGTAGCGCTAGTTGTTGAACTCACACCTTGAGTATAACTCAGAATTTCATCACCCGTACATGATGTTAATGCCACACAAAATAAAGAGAATAAAAGCAACTTTGGTAAAAATTTGGTTTTCATAATAAATTTTTTAAAATTTGAAAATAGTGTCCTAATCATGCCTTCTGGGCACAACGATTCAATAGATTTTCTGAAAAGAAGGGAAGTCTTTTGCAGTATTGTTTTAAGGTCTTTCCCTACCTTAAAACAATCAGTATTCCTAGCTTTGGAATAGTCAAATATAGAAATTGAGTTACTCTTAAAACCATATTTCAAAGGCGCATTAGTAACTCACCTACCTGCAGAAGTAACGGGTATGTTTTTGATAGTAACTAAAATTTCGTATTATGAAATGCGGAGAATTATGGTGTCAATTTGCTCTTTATACGTTCTCGAAAAAGGAAGAATAATATCGTTATTATCCAAGTAGCAGCTATTTTTACCCAAATTAATTCTATTAACAAAATCAATATTAATAATATGGCTATTGTGAATTCTGAAAAAATAAAAGGGCAGCAGCTTTTCAAAATACTTCATGGTCTTAAAAGCAGAAATTACTTTCCCTGATTTCAAATAAAAATCGGTAGTGTTGTTATCAGCTTTCAAATAAATAATATCACTAAACTTTATAAAATTATAGTCCCCATTTGATTTGATAGAAATCTTATCGGCAAACAAAGCCTTGTGTTTTTTTTGATAACGCATCAAGCATTTGCGCAATTCATTGGAATCAATAGGATGGAGCAAAAATCCCGACACACCCCTTTGATAGGATTCAAATGAGTCTTCCTTGGCAGTACTCAAAACAATTATCGTAGGCAAAACGTCTAAATATTCATGAAGCTCACTGAGTAGCGAAAACGAAATCGAATGCTCATTCGGATGTGAACTTGTAATAGACAAGAAAACAATATCGGGTTTAAATTCAAGTATTTTATTAATACTGTCGGTTTTAGTTTTACACACTGCAACACATAGAAAATCATCAAATTCTTTTATTTGCGCTAGTGTTGTTACAATAAAATCGGATTCGTCAATAAGGATATAAGAAAATTGCATTTTTTTTGTTTGCAATTTAAAGGATGCTCAAAAAGGCATTTTACGGTAAAACCGTAATTCTTAATTTATTTTGATTAGATTTGTTTTTGTTTGTTAGGTAATGATAATAATATGAAAAGCACTAAAAATACAAATAGAAACATTTTAATTGTTGACGACCACCCTCTAAACGTTGATTCCTACAAATCTTTACTTTCAGGTATTGAGTCCAATAGCAACGCCAACTATCTTTTGGCTTATGATTGTGAAGAGGCATACAAGATCCTCTTGAAATCAAACCTAAATTCAGAAACAATCGATTTTGCATTTATTGACATAAGTCTGCCACCGTTCGAAGAAAAGAAAATTTTATCGGGTAGTGATTTGACATTAGAAATAAGAAAACTATTTCCACTATGCAAAATCATTATTATTTCAATGCACAAAGAACCATTATGGGTTAATCAAATTTATAGCAGTATCAAACCTGAAGGGTTCATCTCTAAAAGTGATGTTAACTACAAACTATTTCCTGAAGCATTCCAAAGTATTGATAGTGACGAAATATATTTCAGCCCATCAATCAAACAGGCTCAAAAAGTAATGATTCAAAAAAATATCAATTGGGACAATCACGATAGTAAAATACTGCAGCTGATTGAAGAAGGAATAAAAACCATCAACTTGCCAAATTTCATCCCGCTCTCTTTGAGTACTATCGAAAAAAGAAAAGCAAACATCAAAAAACAATTAATTATGGACGCTGGTTCCGACAAGGAACTTCTTGATGCTGCAAGAAATTTAGGATTTTTATAATTTAATATCCATTAATAATTTAATTACTTTAGTAGTACTTATCAATATACCACTCCCTTTTTTTTCTTAAATTATTACAAATTCTATTCGATTTAATTCTTTGTTTTTTGAAATAACAGTTTTTTTATTAATAAAGATTATTTTTGCAAACTTCTACAATTCTAGCTTAGTCTGCCTAGTATTGATTTATTTTAATTATTAATCCCTTATTTTATAAGGAATTTCATATAAATTAAATACTTAAATTAGCCCAAAACTATTCACTATAAATTGCATATTTTGAAAATACCGTAAAAAAAAGTCCAAAACACCGTAAAATTTATAAAAAGAGGTATTTAAATTTGTTATTAGAAATATTCACTGAAAAATTATTTTCTGACCATGTGCACGTGTTAAGAAATAAAAACAATTGTGGAGTAGTTTCATAATAATAATCTTTAAATGAAAAAAAATGAAAAAAATTAAATTATTAAACTTGGGTAAGAGTCTCACTAGAGATGAATTGAAAAAAGTAAATGGCGGCTTAGTTAATGCATTTACATGTTATTGTGACGGATATAATATGGGTAGTGCAACTAGTATAGCGCAATGCTTGGGAATTTGCCAAATTAATGGTTGTTAAATTAAACTTATTTTAAATGAGATATTTAACACCTATTAAAATCCATTAAATTAAAGTTTGTCTCACATATTGTGAGACAAACTTTTTAAACCTAAAAAAATATTATGAAATTTTTTATTATTCAATCAATTATATTACTTACATCTACGATTACGATTGCACAAAACTTAGAAATAGAGGGATTTGTTGAGGATGCTAAAGACTCAACAATTATTTGGTTTAATAAAACAGTAAATGATGATTATAAAAATTACTTAAATAACAGTGATAGCGCGGTTTTAAAAAATCATTTGTTTAAGAAATCATTTAATATAAAAGGAACAGGGTTTTTGACAACAAATCCTAATCCTTATATGACCGGTTTACAGTTGATAGTAGAAGAAGGTAATAAAATCAAAGTAAATAGTAGGAGAGAAAACGGAGAATTTTATATCTCTTTTCAAGGGGATAATGCTTTAGGTTTAGATGAACTAAATAGATCAATATTTCTTAATTTCAAAAAAGTTAATCCATATATTACCGAAATTTTAAAAAAAACAAAGTCATCGGATGACTTTATTCATGATTTTGAAAGTATAAGAAAGAAATTATTAGAACCTTTTGACTTGTTATTGTCTGAAAATAAAATAACTAATTCATTTTATGATATCTTACAATTAAATGCTGACTTAAAAAGTTTGTTTGTAATTAATGTGATAGTTTATAATTATAAAGAAGATGCCAAAAAAAATGAATTAAATATTTCTGAAACTGAATTAAACAATATTTTAGTTAAGCTAGATAATAAGTATAATGCTTTTGATGAAAAATATTCAAAATGTGATGGCTTACTTCGAATTATTGCTGTTGAAAGAAAATGTCAAAATATTCAAAATAAAATACTATTTGGGTTTTCAAATAATATAGGTATTTGGGATAAATCTGATGAAATGTATAATTACGCTCCTATAGACAGTCAAGAAATGATGTTAGCAAATAATATAAAATATGTTGGTTTTAAAAGTTACAATTTAACTTATGAAAAATTTGCTAAAATATTTCATAATAGTGTCTATTTAGCTAAACTTAAACAAATTGACATTTCTTCAAAAGTTAATGAAATAAAGCCGTATTCTTTTGGATTCTATATTAATAATTCAAAACAAATAGATATAAAAAATGTAATTCCTAATATAGGATTGCAAGAACTTATTAATGAAAAGTTTAGGGGTGTTTCAGTATTTGTAGATTTATGGGCTACTTATTGTGCTCCTTGTAAAAAAGAGTTCATTTATTCTGACAAGATTTATAATTTTTTTACGAAACACAAAATAGAAATGCTTTATGTTTCGATTGACAATGACTCACAAATTCAGAAAGTAATAGAAGACATATATGGATATAATTTAAGAGGATATCATTATATTGCTACTAATAAAATTCAACAATCATTAATGAAATTACTGAAAGAAAAAGAAAACATATATATTCCTAGATATTTGTTGTTTAACTCAAAAGGAGAATTAGTTTTAAAAAACTCTAAAAAACCTTCGGAGGGACAAGCCCTCTATGATCAAGTGATTGAATTAATAAAATGAATGGATAAAAAATAAATTCTATTCCCTTTAAAGTAAAAAATCCGAAATATTATTGGTAAAATAAATAAATTGAAAACAGTTCAAGAAGTAAAACGGAATATTTTATAAGAACTAGTTTTTCATTAACACCGTAAAAAAAAGTCCAAAACACCGTAATTTAGAATAAAATAAGACATATAGATTTGCTTTATATTATTCATATAATCATTTTATTTATGTGTTCGTAAATTTAATAGTTGTTGGATAGTTATTTGAGTAACAAATATATTTATTAATCATCTAAAAAATAGAAAAGATGAAAAAAATCAGTTTAAAAAATGTTCAAAATGAACTAACTAGAAGTGAGATGAAATCTATTTCTGGGGGGTCGGGCAATGGAACTTGTTGTGCTAGAGCACCTGGTTATGAAACTTGGTGCGGTATGTCTTATGCAGCTGCACGGGCATATACTTCAAATGGTGGGCAATGGTGTTGTGATAGCTGTGGTTCTGCATCTTGGGTTTAAGATAAAGGCGTCTTCTGACGCCTTTATTAGAATTCATTTTATAATTTTTAAAATAATTTTCTGTGAAAAAAATAATATCTCTTAGTTTTTTATTTGTTTCTTTTTTTTTATGTTGTGAAGAAAACCCTAAAGCTCTCAAAAAAAAGTCTAAATCAAATGATACTTTAATAACAATAATATTTAAAGCAAGAACATTCAAAAGCGATACATTAAGATTGAAGACAGGTCAATATGCTTTTAAAGAAGATAATTTATTTTATTCTTTAGACGGAAGTTTTATTATAAATCAATTACCGAAGAAAAATTATAAAAAAAGCGACACAATAAAAATTTATACTAATAAAGAGATAATACTTTCGCACGGATATAATGTAAATCAATATTCTTTATATTATTTTAAGCCAGGTGATACAGTTGTTTTTGATTATCCAAATGAACTTCCAGTATGCAAAATAATAAATAGAAATCTTACTGACAATGATTTAAACTTTCTGACTAAACTAAATATACAAACTCTTAATAAAATCAAAAGTGATTTTCAATTCTTTGTTGAAAATGAAAGATTTAGGACATCTACTGAAAAAAATGAAAATTTCAAGACACTGGAAAGTTTATCGGAACTTAAAAAAATTAAAATAGATTCCTTGGACGTTTCAAAATTAATAGATGTTGAAATATATGCTTTACTAAAAACAGATTTAAATTATTTAACTCAAAAAAACAATAAAACAACTTTAAACGATTCTATAAATTTATCAATTCCAAGCGGAAGAGAATTGATTTTAAAATCATTCAATTCGATTTACAAGCCTGTACTTATAAAAAGCAAAAATTCGACTTTTGTAGATTCAAGAATTCAACTTGAAAATGTTATAAAAGAAAAAAATATTTCCACTAATAGTAAAGATTTTTTATTATATAAATATATGGTTGATATTATTTCGGATTTTTCAACAAATGATATAAATAAATGTTTTCAATTTTTTTCAGCCACAATTCATGATAAAAAACTTATTAAAGTTATTAATGACAAGTATTTACTCCTTTCAAAAAATAATAACTTTGACATCAATAAAACACCAGTAATGAACGTCATTAAAGATAAATTTGATTTGACTAATTTGATAAAAGCCAAATACCAAAACAAAGTTGTTTATATCGATTTTTGGGCGAGTTGGTGTGCTCCTTGCCGAAAGGAAATGCCGTTTTCAAAAAATTTGCAAAAAGAATATCGAAATAAAGATGTTGTTTTTTTATATATATCTATAGATAATGATTTTGAGAAATGGAAAATTGCTTCAGAAAAAGAAGACCTGCTTAATAATAATTTATTAACTCTTAATTATCCCAATGCAATGTTTTATAAAGAACTACAATTAAAAACTATTCCTAGATATTTAATATATGACAAAACAGGTAAATTGGTTCATAGAAATGCACCAAGCCCTGACAGTAAAGAAATCAGAAATGAATTAGACAAGTTTTTGTCTCAATAACCTTAACTTTATGATCCAAAACTTTAACTTTCTCTTCCAATATTTGGAAAAGGAAGACATAAATATTGATAAAACTGAATTTGAATATCAAATACAATCTCACCCAGATTATCCCAGTTTATTATCTATTGCTGACACATTATCATTTTTTAATATAGATAATGGGGCTTTGCGGGTTGATGTTTCAGAAATTGACTTGTTACCCTCTCGATTTATTGCACTTTTAAGTGAAGAAAATAACAACCCGCAATTAACTTTTATTGAAAACAAAAACGAGAAATACTATTGCACAAATGATAAAAAAATTATTAAAAAAACGAGACTTGAATTAGAAAAGCTTTGGAAGAACACTGTTTTATTGGTTGAAAAGCCTAAATATGAAGCCACACAAACTAACAAAAACAATTGTTCTAATTTTTTGCCAGTACTTTGTTTTGGTTTGCTTAGTATTATGCTACTTCAATTAGATTCTACTTTACAAAGTAAATTGTTTTTATTGTTTCCTTTTATTGGTTTCTTATTTTCAATTGCAGCACTTAAAGATTTATTTGGTGCAAAAAGTGAATTAATTAATAATTTTTGCAATATCACATCTTCAACCAGTTGCAACACAATTGTAGATTCTGGTAAATGGAAAATTTTTGAAATTGTCAATTTCAGTGATTTGAGTATCGTTTTTTTTTCTTCACAATTCTTGGGTCTGTTGATCTTTTTGTATTCTGGCAACGTTATCACTTTTTTTGCTATTCAACAAATTTTACTTTTTTGCAGCGTTCCTGTTATTGTACTGTCCGTATATTTTCAAAAATTTGTTGAGCGAAAATGGTGTCCTATTTGTTTGGCAATCATTGCGGTTGTTTTATTAGAATTGGTTTATTTGATCATATTAATAAGGCCAGATTTCAACTTTTCATTAAATTCTATAATTCGTTTAGTGTTTCTATTTTCTTCAATTTTAATGATTTGGTTTGGGCTGAAAAAACTTTTAATTAAACAAAAAGTATTGAAAGAATTTCAAATTAAAGCAAATCGGTTCATAAGGAATTATACTAATTTTAAAAACACATTACTAACAAAAGAAAAAACAGAATTCCCTTTTATACCAATAATATTAGGCAATCCAGAAAGTAAAACCCACATAACGATGATTACCAATCCGTTCTGTGGACATTGTAAGGGGGCACACGAAATATTGGATAAAATTATAGAAAAAAAAGGGCAAGATTTACAAATAAAAATTATTATCAAAACAGATTTATCTAACGAATCGGATGAGAACAAGTTGTTCTTCCAAAATTTAATGGGAGTTTATTTTGAAAATGGAGCATTAGCATTTGGAGAAGTCTTAAGAAATTGGTTTGAAAATAAAAATGTTAAAAATTGGCTTAAAATTCATCAAATTGAAAAAATTAATATCCCAAAAATTGAAGCGATTATTAATACACATGCTAACTGGTGCATGACAAATGATTTTAGTTTTACCCCAACTATTTTTGTAAATGGCTATCAATTTCCGGATAGTTTTGAAAGAGATAATTTGCCAAACTTCATTAACGATTTGATAGAAGACGAAGATTTTTAAAATAAAACTATGAAAAAAATAGCCTTAATTAATTGTTACTTTGGTAATTTTCCTTGGTATTTTAATTTTTTCTTAAAATCTTGTGAGACCAATCCTACAATAGAATTTTTGATATTTTCTGACACAAAATACAAAGGCTTTATTCCCAATAATGTAAAGATTTACAAATTTGCATTAACTGATTTTAATTTACTCTCTAACAAAAAGTTAGGGTTTGAGATAAAAATAACAAATCCATATAAATTATGTGATTTTAAACCCGCTTATGGGTTAATATTTTCCGATTATTTGCCTGGCTATGATTTTTGGGGTATATGTGACATTGATATTATTCTAGGCAGAATTAGGGAGTTTATGACCGAAGAATTATTAGATAAATATGACATAATAAACACAAGACATGATTATTTAACAGGTTCATTTTTGTTATTCAGAAACATACCTAATATTACGAATTTATTTATAAAAAGTAAAGATTATAAAAAAGTCTTTACTTCGGATAAGCATTATTGTTTTGACGAATGCAATTTTAAACATATAGAAATGGAGCAAGGTATAAATATTTTTGAGGTAACCTGCGAAATTGAAAGTATGGAACATATCGTTAGAAAAGAAGCTGAATTAGGCAACTGTAATGTTTTTTTTGATTTTTTAGTGGTCGATGGTTTGTCGGGAAAGCTGAAATGGGATAATGGATTATTGAGTTACAATAATAAGTTTGAAATTCTATTATTCCATTTAATACAATACAAATCGAACGTTCTATCAAAAAGACATTATTGGAATAATATTCCGAATTTTTTCTATATTGACAAATATACTTTGAGAAAGAAATCAAAAAAATCTAGTTCTGGATTTTTAGATTTTTTTTACCATAACATACTCAACATTTTTAAATTCAAAATAAAATATTTGATTGATTATTTAGTGTCAATTTATTTTTTTCCAAACCTAATTTCTGATATTGAAATAGGAAGCTACAAAAATAGGCTCGGTAGTTCAATTATAAACATTCAAAAAGATAAAAAAGGTAATAATACTATAATAAATTATTTTTCCTTGCAATCAGAAAACTATTTGATACAGTCAAAATTCAACAAAAATGTTTTATTTATTAAAGGTATTTCAAATGAGAAATTTATTAAATTAAATATTGAAAACACAAAAGAAGTTTATATCCAAATAAACTATATAAATGGAAATACTTCAAATTACGAATTGATGAGTTCCCTTAATAATTAATATAAATTTGAAAAAATTCTCAAATTACAGACAAACAGAATCTAAAGATTGTGGCTCTACTTGCCTAAAAATCATTGCAAAACATTACGGAAAAACATTAAATATCCAAGATTTAAGAAACCATAGCGAAACCACACGAGATGGTAGTAATCTTTTGATGATGAGCGATGCTGCTGAAAAAAATGGTTTTAGATCACTCGGTGTAAAAATAACTTTGGATAAGTTAGCAGAAGTTCCGCTACCTTGCATCTTACATTGGAATAAAAATCACTACGTAGTTTTATACAAAATAAAAAAAAGAATTTATAATATTTCTGATCCTGCCATAGGATTAATTAATTACAGCGCAGAAGATTTTCTAAAATTTTGGATAGGTAATAACGCAAAGGAAACCACCGAAGAAGGAATTGCGCTTTTATTAGAACCCACTCCAAAATTTTATCAAAATGAATTTGATTCAGAAGACAATATAGGTTTTGGCTTCGGATTACTATTAAAATACATTTATCCTTACAAATCATTCATTGTTCAATTAATTATTGGGTTGTTAGCGGGTAGTTTATTAGAACTTATTTTCCCATTTCTTACCCAGAGTATTGTTGATGTTGGGATACAAAATCAAAATATTCATTTTATCTATCTAATTCTTTTTGCACAACTATTTTTGTTTTTTGGCAAAACCGCTTTGGAGTTAATTAGAAGTTGGATATTGTTGCATCTTTCTACACGGATTAATATTTCCCTTATTTCAGATTTTTTTATTAAATTAATGAATCTTCCTATATCTTTTTTTGATGTTCGTATGACGGGTGATATTATGCAACGGATCAATGACCACCATAGAATTGAGAGATTACTTACAACATCATCGCTAAATGTCCTGTTTTCATTGATTAATATGTTGATAATGGGCGGAGTTTTAGCCTACTATAATTTAAAAATATTTGCAGTGTTTTTTGCAGGTAGTTTTTTATACTTCTTTTGGGTTGTATTGTTTTTAAAACGAAGAGAAAAACTAGACTACAAACGCTTTTCACAGGTTTCACAAGAACAAAGTAAAGTAATAGAGCTCATCAACGGTATGCAAGAAATAAAATTGCATAACGCCGAAAAGCAAAAACGTTGGGGTTGGGAATTTATTCAAGCACGACTCTTTAAGGTTTCTATGAAAGGATTGGTCTTGGAACAAACACAAAATATAGGGTCTAATTTTATTAATGAATTGAAGAATATAATAATCATTTTTTTATCTGCAAAGTTAGTAATTGATGGTCAAGTTACTTTGGGAATGATGATGGCGATAAGTAGCATTGTAGGAAGTTTAAATGGTCCAGTGTTGCAATTGATTAGTTTTATTCGAGAAGTACAAGATGCCAAAATATCATTAGCACGATTATCTGAAATCCACGAAAAAGAAGATGAAACGCAACAAGAGGAAACACAAACTCACGACATAGCTCAAAACAGCGATATTGTAATCAAACATTTATCATTTAGATATATTGGATCTGATTCTATGGTTTTAGAAAATCTAAACTTAACAATTCCAGCCAATAAAATAACCGCTATTGTGGGTACAAGTGGAAGCGGAAAAACAACTTTAATGAAGTTACTACTTAAATTCTACGAACCTAATTCAGGAGAAATAGTAATTGATAAAACTCCGTTAATAACAATCGCCCAAAAATCCTGGCGGGCACACGTTGGAACAGTAATGCAAGAGGGTTATATTTTTAGTGACACCATTGCTAATAATATAGCCATTGGTGTTGATATAATTGATAAAGAACGATTGGTTTATGCTGCCGATGTTGCTAATATTAAGAATTTTATTCAAGATTATCCATTAGGTTATAATACTAAAATTGGAATGGAAGGTGTTGGAATGAGTACAGGTCAAAAACAACGTTTATTAATTGCTAGAGCGGTTTATAAAAATCCTGAAATGCTATTTTTTGACGAAGCGACCTCTGCCTTAGATGCTAACAACGAAAAAGAAATAATGGAGAAACTAGATATTTTCTTTAAAAATAAAACGGTTGTAGTAATAGCACATAGATTAAGTACGGTAATGAATGCTGACCAAATTGTAGTTCTTGAAAAAGGAAAGATTGTTGAAATAGGGAATCACAAGGAATTAGTAAAACTAAAAGGTAGTTATTATGAATTGGTGCGAAACCAACTCCAATTGGGTAATTAAAATTTTGTATTTAATGAAAAAAAAATAAAGTAATGCCAGCAAATACAGAAATAGAATTAAGAAGTGAAGAAGTTCAAGAAATACTTACACGAGTACCGAATTGGATGATTCGTTGGGGCTCGGTTGTAATTTTATTAATTTTATTATCGCTTTTTTTTGTGTCTTGGGTAGTTAAATATCCTGATGTAATTACTACACAAATAATCATTACAACTAATATTCCACCAGAAAAACTGGTTGCCAAAGTATCCGGGAAAATTGAAGCACTATTAGTAAACGACAGAACACTTGTATCAAGAAATATGCCTCTTGCAGTAATAGAAAATTCAGCAAATTATGAAGCTGTTTTTTTATTGAAAAGTATTCTTGACACTATTAATATTGACAAAAATAAATTTCCGTTCGAGAAATTAAAATCGACTCAATTAGGAGAAATAGAAAGTTTCTATGCTATATTCCAAAAAGAAAGTAGTGCAGACGAATTAAATAATATTTTAAAACCCTATCAAGTAGAAGGAAATGCTCAAAGCTATGAAGCTATTCAATTAAAAGAACGTTTGAATTTATTAGAATCTCAAAAAAATAATAATCAAAGTGAATTGGTGTTACAAAAAAGCGATTTAGATCGTTATGAAGTATTATTTAAAAAAGGAATTATTGCTACTCAAGAAGTAGAAAAACATAAACTTACCTATTTGCAAGTGGAAAGAAATTTTAAGAGTTTGTTAAGTACGATATCACAATTGAAATCGTCCTTAAACGAACTCAATAAAAATAGTAAAACCACTCAAATTAACGAAAGTAAAGAGAATGTAAACTTGGAACGCAATGTAATTCAAGCTTTTTATCAACTTAAAAAAGCCATTAAAGATTGGGAGTTAAACTATGTTTTACGGTCTTCTGTAGATGGTAAAGTTAGTTTTTTACAACTTTGGTCAGCAAATCAAAATGTTGAAGCGGGAGCTACTATTTTTGTTGTAATCCCTTCAAAAGAAAGCGGTTATATTGGCAAAGTAAAAGCGCCAGCACAAAATTCAGGAAAAATAAAAGTCGGACAAGTAGTAAATATACGTTTGGCAAATTATCCTGACCGTGAATTTGGAATTGTAACAGGAAGCATAAAGGCAATTTCTTTAACACCAGACAAAGACGGGAATTTATTGATTAACGTTTCATTGCCAAAAGGGCTTGAAACTTCTTATAGAAAACAAATTGCTTTTCAGCAAGAAATGAGCGGAACTGCCGATATTATTACCGAAGATTTACGCTTAATAGAAAGGTTATTGTATCAGTTTAGAGATATTTTTAATAGATAATAAGAACTTTTAAATAGCATTAACTTTATCTTCTAAAAAAAAATTCATAACAAATCAAACAAAAACGACACCATTCAGGGTGTCGTTTTTTGTTTAAAAACCACCATCAATACCATAAAAATATTTTTTCAACATTTAAACACCGTAAAAAAAACACCAAAACACCGTAAAATGAACTGAAAGTATTGTACTAAAATTGCAATTAATTAGATGCAATTAATTAGTACAAATATGAAAAACACCTTTCCAATTCAAAATTACAGATTTCTAATCCTCTTTTCTGTTTTCAGCACAAACACTTATTCTCAAGATATTCTTTGGGAAAAGTCCTTTGAAAATTAATATTCTAATAAAATAAAATTCTATATATGAATGTTGAAGTTGTTGAAAATCAAAACATTAATCTTTGTCATAGTAGGAAAATTCAAACGAAAAATCTAAAAATAGAGCAACGGACAATATCACTATAATCAAAATAAAAAAAATTATGAAAATAAAATTTAAAATAATTCAGCTATTATTACTCTTGTTTATTTGTCTCAGTTATTCACAAACTAAAACAAATAAATATGGAGCTAGCTTGTGGATAAAAGGAAAAGAAACTCTAAAAGTTGATGAAAGTAAATTAGCTACATATTTTAATTTTAATAGCATCGTTAGATTTACTAAAAATGCAATCCCTAAAAACTATAAGAATTTAATTACCAAAGAAGCTACTTTGTTTATTGTCTTTAAAAGTATTGAAAATGATGAGGTTGAATTATTTGCAATAAAAAAAGCGGGGTTCAATGTTGCTTTTACAAACAAACAAATAAAAAGTGATAAGGAAGTTTTACTTGACAAAGTAAATGCAAAACAGGGGGCTTTAGTAAGTTATATCAATTGTATAAATTCTTCACTAAGTAAAAAGAAGGGAACACTTTCAATTGATGATTTATTATTTGATGAAGCTAAGGGAAATAACCAATTAATGGAATTAATCTATATTCCTAAAGTACTCAGTGAGCAAGAAAAAAATAGCATCGAAAGTTATCTGTCAATAAAATATGGGATTTCGTTAACCACAGATAAAAATTATTATTGCTCTTCAAGAAAAAAAATATGGGATGCAACACTAAACTCAGAATACAACCATAGTGTTACGGGTATTGGAAGGGATGATTTGCTAAATTTGAATCAAAAGCAATCAGGTAACAGTAAGAAAGAGGGTTTATATATTGGGATAAATAAAGTGGTTTTTACTAATGCTGAGAATCCTGCTTTGATTTCCAATAAAATTTTTATGCTTTGGGGTGATAATAATGGCACCATAACCTTGAAACAGTCAAATAGTAGCGAAGCTATGAAGACGATGAAGAAAGTATGGAAAGTTCAAACTACTTCAGAAGATTCAGCCTCAAGTATTAAAACACAAATTTGTATAAATACGAAAGAACTATTACTAGATAACGATAATGAAGAACCAATATGGATTGCAACTGATACAACTGCTTCAGAAAAATTTAACTACACCGCCGCCACATATCAAAAAGTATCTAAATCCCAAAATGACACGTTGTATTTTGATAAAATGCAATTTAAAAACAATACAACTTCTCTTTTTACTTTAGTGAAAGCGCCTGAATTTTTTGTTGTTTCTGGTGTTTCATTTTCAAATTGTAGTACAACAAATGGGGGGAAAATTGCGATTAAGATTGTCGGTGGTTCAGCTCCTTACAGTATTCGTTTAAAATCAGATCTATTTGAAAAGAGTATAGTGTCAAATAATGAAAATGTAGCTTTTGATAATTTGCCAATAGGAAATTATGAAGTCGTAGTTTCAAGTGGCAAATTGTTAAATAAGAGCAATGTGAAAGTTGATTTTTTAGAAAGCAACAGCATTACCATGTCAACTCAGTATAATTTAAACTCTGATAACGAGTTGATTATTGCTCCATTAATCAGTACTTCAAAAGCTACTTATACCTATGAATGGTTTAAAAAGGACACTTTAATCTCAACCGAAAATAAAATAACTTTAATAGAAAAAGGCAATTATATACTTGTAGTTACTAATGATTTTGGCTGTAAAAAGGACTTTCCTTTTATTGTTTTCACTCCGCAAAATAAAGTTGAAAACAAGTATGTACTTTCTCCAAACCCAGTTAAATCAGGAGCGATTTTTTCAATTCAATTTCAATTTAGTGAAGTAATGGAAGTAACCATAATTATTTCAGAATTGAACGGGAAAATTATTAGGAGTAAGAACTTAGGATCCATCCAGACTTATGAATATAAAGATTCTCTATTGACTTCTGGCACCTATCTAATAACCGTTATTCAAAATGGCATTAGCCAAACTACCAAACTAATTATACAATAAAAAAAAAGCCACCCCATGAAAAATATTACCAAACCTACAAAGATTCAAAATAAAGCAGTTGTAATTGCACATAAAATAATGCTAGTTGTAATGTTGCACAGTAGCTTCATCGCACCCTCTCAATCATTGATTTCAGCTTATATTAATAGGGTGTCGCCATTACATTATTTAGGTTCAAGTTT